>ONLC01000048.1 GCA_900318545.1 uncultured Eubacteriales bacterium | reverse complement strand
AGTGAACTTCGCTTGCAAGCCTGCGTCGAATTTAGGCAATCTGACGAAAACCCGGACGTCGCATCTGATGCACAGGAGTTGTGCGGTATTGCCTTAATACCGCTTTTGCGTTCAGATAGATAAAACTCCCGCAAGCTGTGCTCACGGGAGTGTCAAAAACTTATTTACAGAGGGAGATCCTTCTTTGAGAATACAAGCCTGCCTGCGGTAAATGCTGCAAGGGCTATCCCTATGGGGAAAATCAGCTTGGTGATCCAGTCATTGTTCGCAGTGAGGACTGACTGGTAATCATAGAAGCTGCATACGGTCAGGTACTTGAACTTATCAAGTCCGTCAACACCGAGGGTTCCGAACATCGCAAGCATATTTGCAAGTATCGATACACCGATGAAGGTACCGCTCAGACCGATTGAATACTTGGTGGAGTTGAACACTCCCGAGAACATGAAGCATACAGCTGCAAGTGCTATGCAGACCATAAGTGCCGAGAGGTTTACCTGAATTATCATTTTGGGAGTCAGGTTGCCTGAGAGATTTCGGAAGCCGAGTTCCGCAAGGCTTATGGGTTTTGCGTTGTTCGTGATAAGGTGGGCAGTAGTGAGGACTGCAAACATCACGATCAGCGAGTTGACTAAGTAGAATGCCTGCGTGAACGTGACTGAGGCTCGTTTAGTCGGGGTCGAGAGAACGTAAGCCATCGAGCCTCGGTCTACCTGTGAAGCAAGAAGCTTGTTTGCGGTTACCAGAACGTAGATGCCCGGAAGAATGGTCGTCATCATTCCGTAGAAGATGGTAAAGAGCATCGGGCGGGTCATTTCAAGCATTGAGAACTGAATACACAGCAGTGTCATTACTCCTGTCATGCTGCCCCACATGACAGCGTTTGATCTTGCAGATTGTTTGAGAAGCGGTAAACTAAGCACTTTCTTTTCCTCCCTTTTCAAGTATGTCTGAATAATAGTTTTCGAGTGAGAACGGTCTTGCTCTCATGTATCTGAGGTCATATCGTGATGCTTCGGAGATAAGCTTTTCAAGTCCGTTATTTTGTACAGTTGCATCTATATGAAGATACTTCTCATTCATGTGGAGCACACTGAGCGAGGTATCATTGATAAAGGTGTCAAGGTCATCTGAGGTTTTGAAGCCTAAGCGGTAGATCATCTGCCCCTCCTTGCTGAGCAGCTGCCTGTCAACCAGATCAAGCTGTTTGCCGCTGTCGATAAAGAGAACTCTGTCGGCCGTGTCGTCAAGCTCCTTAAAGATATGGCTTGACATAAGGATTGTTGCTCCTCTCTTTTTCTCCGAGAGGATAAGCTCTATCAGGGTGTCTCTCATAAGCGGATCAAGACCTGTACTGGGCTCATCTAAGAGCAGAATATCGGGGTGCGACATAAATGCCGCAACAAGAGCTGTTTTCTGCTTCATACCCTTGCTCATACGTTTGAGAGGTGCATCTGTATCAAGCTTGAACATATTGGCAAGCCTGCCGATGTACTCTCTGTCCTTCAGTCCGAGAAACTGAGCCTGAATTTTCAGGAAGCTTGTTCCCGAGCCCACATCGGGAAAGTCGATCTCTCCGGGAACGTAGCCTATATGCTTCATTATTTTGCCCGCTTCCTTGCGGCAGTCCATTCCCATGATCGTGCAGGAGCCGCTGTCGGGTCTCAGAAAGCCCATAAGGTGACGGAGCGTTGTAGTTTTTCCGCTGCCGTTTGTTCCGACAAGCCCGAATACCTCGCCCTCTCTGACGGAGAAATCAAAACCGAAGATACCTCTTCCCTCTCCGTAGTCCTTGGTCATATTGCTGACTGAAATTATATCACGCATAGCTTACACCTCCAAAAGTCTTATCGTTTTTATAGAACTTCATAAAGTACTCTTCAAGCGTTACCGAGTGCTCTCTGAATGACTTCAGTCTGAAGCGTTTTATTGCACTCAGGAACTTGTTTATGTCCTTGTCATCGACTACTACCGAGCAGCTCAGGCTCTTTCTGTCACGAATCTTAAAATCAAGGTCTGTTTTCCCGAACTCGGTAAAGTCACGCTCGTTATCGAAGCTTACTGTCATTATGTTGTGCAGTCCGTGGCGTATCTCAGCGGCGTCTACCGTGGAAACAAGTCTTCCGTCCTTGATTATCGCTATCCTGTCGCAAAGGGCTTCGACCTCGCTGAAAATATGGCTTGAAAGAAGTATAGTTTTGCCCTTTTGCTTCTGCTCTCTTATGAAGTCTATGAATACCTCCTGCATTATCGGGTCAAGACCGCTTGTAGGCTCATCAAGAAGAAGAATATCGGGATCGCTCATGAAGGCCGCTGCTACAGCGAGCTTTCTTTTTTCGCCTATGCTCATTCGCTTCACGCTGCCCGATGGGTCAAGCTCAAAGCGTCTGAGAAGCTCCTGAGTGAGTTTATCGTCTTTTACATCTCGCATATCCTTCATCATTTTAAGGAACTGCCAGCCGTTGAGTCCGTCGGGGAGGGCGACCTCTCCCGGGAGATAGCCTACCCTCTGCATGATTTTTGCACTGTTTTTTGTACAGTCAAGGCCGGCTATGCTGACGCTTCCCTTCTGCGGCTTCGAGAAGCCCATAAGGTGACGCATCGTTGTTGATTTGCCTGCACCGTTCGGTCCGAGGAAGCCCAGTGTTTCGCCCTTTGAAACCGCAAGGTCAACATCGAAAACGCCTCTGCCGTGACCGTAATCGTGAGTCAGATTGTTTACATTTATCATAAGATCATCTCCGTATCGTTTAGTATGTCTGTATTATAACGGGGGTTTGTTTGCGAGTTGTTTTAGAATTGTTTGAGAAATGTTAAAAGCAAGATACCTCATCACTGAAGGACTGCGATAAAGCGACTCTGATTTACAGACTTCACAAAAAATCAATCTTATTTTCTTGAAAAATAAGCAATTGTTTGGTATACTGTTTGTGTATATCCTAAATCTATAGGAGGCTCACGATGTCTAAACGTGACAGAAAAGTACCAAGTCTTAAAAAGATCAGAAATATTCAGATACTTATGATAGTCGGATATGCTGTTATAGTTATTGCTGCACTTGTTATCGTGTCAAGTCTTACTATAGCCAAGACCGATGAGGTGCTAAAGGATCAGGCCGTAAACCTTACGTCATCCCTTAATGTTCAGATGAAGCTCAATATGGACAGCTACCTCTCCAGAATGGAAACTATTGCTACTCTTGCCTTCGGTGAGGAAAGCTCCTACACCTACGATGCGACCGACCCGAGCAACGATGAGTTCGAGGCTATCAATACCGAAAAGGTCATCACCGACAAGCTGTACAGCCTTTGTATAATGGAAAACTTTGTTGATTACGGTATAGTGTACCGCAACAACAGAACAGTCGGCAAGATATCAAACGGCACTTCTACACTGTTCGGAGATAAGCTTTTTACAGAGCTCAGCTCCATGATAACCAGACCCCGCACAAACGACGGCTGGTCCACAGGCTATCAGAATGACTTCAAGCGTATCTATTATGTAAAGCAGGTGCATGAAAATGCTGTGCTTTTTATCTCCTTCTATGCAAGCGAGCTTGATTCGGTTTTCGATAACCCCGAGTCGCTCAAGGATATGAAGATACGCCTTGTAAACAGCGAGTACGACACGATCTACTCTGAGGACAGCAGCGAGATAGGAGAGCCGCTTCCCGAAGAGATTATAAGCCGCATAAAAGGCCGAAGCTCTACTGCGGAAATGGATAATGACTACCTTGTTTCTGTAAACAGCTGCGGTGACTGGTTCGTTGTTTGCTCGATACCCTCGTCAAGCCTGCTAAGCGAGAAAAACGAGATGACAACCTTTATCTACATTACTGCCATTGCTGCCGCTTTCCTTGCTGTGCTCGGAGGCTTCATCTTCTCCTACCAGCTGATAAGACCAATCAGAAAAACTGTTACTACTCTTGATACAAAAGCAAGCGTTGACCTGCTCACCGGGGTTTTCAACAAGCTTTCCTTTGAGGAGTATGCAGGAAACGCTCTTTCAAATTCACTGGAGAGCGAAATGCACGCTATGATAATCCTTGACCTTGATAACTTCAAGGGCATAAATGATACACTCGGTCACGCCTTCGGTGACAGCGTTCTTAAAAGGACGGGCGAGATACTTCGCACTACCTTTTCTGAGGACGACTACCTTGGACGTATCGGCGGAGATGAATTCTGCGTACTTGTAAACACACGCTTTGATGACAGCGAAAAATTCAGGGCGTTTGTCAGGGATAAGTGCGAGGAGCTTTGCAGAAGCTTCCACGACAGCTTTGCCGACAAGAGCAGAGAGCTTAAAATATCTGCAAGTATTGGTGCGGCCTTCTCACCCGAGAGCGGCACAAGCTTTACCGAGCTCTATGCAGCAGTTGATAAGGCACTCTACCGCTCAAAGGAATCCGGAAGAGATACATATTCCTTCTATGAGCCCGATAAGGAAAGTGAGGGAGCGAAATGATGCTGAAAAAAATAGCAGCCGCACTTACCTCGGCAGCTGTGATGCTTTGTATGAGCTCCTGTGCAGATGAGCCCGTTGTCCGTGAGCAGACCAAGCAGACAACTATAACGCTCTCATGGTGGGGAAACGATTCGAGAAACGAGTACACGCTGAAGGCAGTCGAGCGTTTTGAGCAGCTGCACCCAAATATAAAGGTAAAGTGCAACTACTCGGAGTGGTCAGGCTATGAGGCAAGAAGCCGTGTGCAGATGATCTCGGGAACCGAAGCTGACGTAATGCAGATAAATGTCGGCTGGCTGAGCCAGTACTCTGCTGACGGAAACGGCTACTACGATCTTGAAAGCCTAGGAGATACGGTAGATCTGTCGAACTTTACTGATGAGATGCTAGACTACGGCAGGAGAAACGGCGTCCTCAACGCAATACCGATAGCTATGAATGCCGAGACCCTTTACATCAACAAGACTATCTACGATAAGTACGGACTGGATATTCCGACTACATGGGAAGACCTGTTCGATGCTGCAAAGGTGCTTTCAAAGGACGGCATATATCCGATATCCGGTTCTGATAAGTCTATGTGGCTTTACTGTATCACTTACGCTGAGCAGCAGTCGGGCAGGAAGATATTTGACAGCGAGAACCGCTTTTCATTTACAGTCGGGGATATGCAGACAATGATAGATTTCTACTGCCGCCTTGTAAACGAGAAGGCAATGCCAAAGATCGAGGACTTTCAGCGGTTCAACATTGATAACGGCAATTATGCAGGGCTTGTGGCCTGGGTAAGCGATGCACTCAATTACTTCAAGGAGCCTATAGCCGCAGGAAATGAGATAGTTGCCGTCCCCTACACTGCGAACTCCCCCGAAAGGAGCGGTGAGGGCTGGTATGCAAAGCCTGCTACCCTCTACGCAATAAGCAAGAACACCGAGCACCCGAAGGAAGCAGCCGAGCTGCTTGACTTTATGCTGAACAGCCACGAATGGGCAGAGCTGCAGGGCGTTGAAAAGGGTATCCCTATCAGTGCAAGTGCAAGGCGGTATCTTGATGACATCGGGCAGCTCAACGGCTTGCAGTATGAGGCTTCTCTCGTAATGGAGACAAATGAGCTTATAAGCCCGATGAATTCTCTGGTTGAAAATTCCGACCTTTATAATGAGTTCATTTCAGCCTGTGATCTTGTGCTCTTTAACAAAGCGACCTCCGCCGAGGCTGCCGAACAGCTTTATGAGACCTACTCACAGACCTATACAATGGCACAATAAAAGAAAGCTCTGCAAAAAAATGCAGAGCTTTTTTTAGGCAACACCGCACAATCATTGTGTGTCAGAAACGCCGTCAGATTTTTCGTCAGATTGCATAAAGTTGACGCAGGCTTGCAAGCGAAGTTCACTTCGCTTTACGCAACGTCAAGGAGACTTTGTGTGATATGACGGAAAATATGCAAGTTTATGACGTGCAAAGGCGTTAGCCGGTGATTGTGCGGTGTTGCCTTTATATCACATACATATCCCAGTTTGCCTCAGTGTGCCTGCACTCCGAGATAAAGTCTGATAGGGTAACGCCCTCGGCAAATTCACGAAGATTGCTGTTTATCTTATCCCAGAAGCAGATATACACCTGCTGTCTGAGGCCGCTCTTGCTGTCATCGGGACAGTTATCCGCAAGTATCGAATCATCAAGAGCACTCAGCACCTCGCACATATTGATGCTGTCAGCACTGCGGGAGAGGGCATAGCCTCCGCCCGAGCCCTTGTGCGACACTATAAAGCCCGCAAGCTTCAGATTTACAAGTATCTGTTCGAGATACTTCTGCGATATCTCCTCCCTTTCCGCTATGTCCGACGCAGGCACTATAGTATTATTCTCCGAGTAGATCGCTATGTCAGCCAATGCTATCAGACCGTATTCCACCTTTGCAGATACCTTCATTGTTTTCCTCCTCTATCACAGCTTTGAATATTCTTCTATGTACTTTACCGCAGGTTCTCCTCTCTCGATCCCCTCGACCATTACCCTTGCAGGATTAGTAAGCCGCTCGGCACGTTCAAAAAGCGGATCAAGAAAATGCTCCTCGTTTTTGCCATGCTCCTTCAGACCCTCACGGGCAAGGACAGATTATCACCTGTCTGCTCATTTGTCATTGAGTTCACATTGCCGTTATCGTCCCTGCCCGAGACCTCAAACTGAAAATGCCTGCGAAAGCTGTCAGCCGCTGAGATAACGATCTCCTCATCGACCGCCTTTCCCGACAGATCAGCCACAGGCAGCTCTATCTCAATACCGATATTGCTGCTCCTTAGCTTCTTTGTAGGGGCTATATATTTATTGTATAAGGATTCATTCAGCAGCTCCTGTTTCATCAGATCACGCTCCATCTACACGCAGGGGGTCATATCACTTATACATATCATAACATATAAAACATAGTTTGTCAATAGGTTTACTATAGTTTATTTTTTCGCCCCGACATAAACACAGACAGATGCCACTGCCTGAAGCATCTGTCTGTGTGGTTATTTACTTGTTGTTTGTGAGCTGCTCTCCTCAGATACAGCCGAGGAGGTATTGTAGTCTGTAATGCCGGTTCCTACGTTCGGGTGTATGCGTGAGTAAATCATATCTGCTGCGAAAAATGCTATCAGCACTGCACATACAGCCGCTGTGAGCTTGCCGCTCAGCTTTCTCAGATGATTGTCTATCATCGGGGCTGCAAAGTAAACAAAGGCAACCCCGCCGATGCCGAAGATCATAAGACCCTCCGCACAGACACGTCCGTTAATATTCAGGAAGTAGCCGCTGTAATCCCACCACTTCTGACCGTTGTGAGTGGCTTCAAGGATAACTGCGGTATAGTACTCAACAAAGCCGCAGAGAACAATAGCCGTAAAGAACTCTATAACAGGCTTTGCCCTGAACTTTTTAAGCGCTACCAGTATCATTACCGCTCCCGAGCCGTATATCGGCAGCCACGGACCGTGCATAACGCCTCGGTTTACAAACTTTCCTATTTCTATGTACTTATAGATGACCTCCCATGCCCAGCCGATAAAGCAGCCTATGAAGAACATCAGTATAAGTGAGCCGACAGAGTAGCTTCTTGTGTAAAAGATAGTACTCAGGCGGTCGTGCTTTTTCTCGCGAACAGGGGTAGGAGCAAGCCTTTCGGGATAGGCTCTGCCTTCAAGCTCATCACCCGACTGCGAAACTTTGATCTTGTTTATCTCGTTGCGGTCGATAGCTTCGGTACGCTCTGAATACATAGGCACTATACCGAACACATTCGCAAAGAAGGCTCTT
This sequence comes from uncultured Eubacteriales bacterium, assembly GCA_900318545.1. Taxonomy (GTDB): domain Bacteria; phylum Bacillota; class Clostridia; order Oscillospirales; family Ruminococcaceae; genus Hominimerdicola. The sequence goes on along the minus strand of ONLC01000048.1, from coordinate 3,380 downwards.
ACGCCTGTATAGTGGTCGGTGAAGGCCTCGGTTTCTTTTTTTAGATCGTCTATGTCGCTGTATGTTCGTACAAGGGTATCACGGGGAGCCTTCTCAAATAGATATCTGTCAATAAAGATCTCGCTTCTCTTTTCACCTGCGAGGGCACCGCTCCTGAGAGCTGAATAATACTCGGCGATAGTTGCTTCCTCATAAGGGCTCACCCAAAGCACCTCAACTATTCCGAAGCTGATGGCACCAAGCAGCTTCCAGCCGATAAAGCTGATCTCCAGCTTGAAGCACTCCCACTTATGACCCTTCATAAGCTTTCTCGACATAGTGATGACTTCATTTGCGGAAAGGTTGGGATTTTCTGCCGCAATATACGGAACCAAGAAATAAGAATAATACTTTATCACACCGCCGATAACAGTCAGTGACCACAGTGTAAAATAGAACTCCTTAACGAGCAGTATCCAGCCTGCTTTGAGCCATTTTCTGTTTCGTATCAGATAGAAAAAGTTCTTGACAGGTATCTTTTCATAGATACGGGCTTCAAGGAAGATACGGCTCATTACTGCACTCAGAACATTGAATACAAAGTATGTGATAAACAGGTTCAGCAGTACGCTTGCGATTATAACTATTATAAGCGATGCCCTGTCCGAGCCCGTGATGCTGTGTACGCCTTTATATATCGTGTATATATACGATCCCGAAGAGAACGCATTTGCGATCTTTGCAAACTCGCCCTCGGAGTAGCTTACCTCTACCGAGCCGAGCTTCATGCTCTTTTTCTTGTTGTCCTTGTATTTCTGCTTTGCTTCATCGAAATTCGGAGTCACTTCCTTGCCGTTGACTATTATGTCGATATTGTTTCCGATAAGCTCACCCAGCACCGAGCCCTTGCTGACTCCTGCGGCTTTGTTTACTACGCCCGTGGTATCAATTTTCTCGGTCTGCTCAGAGAACGATGATATGATACTTAATGCAGACGAATACTTTATCCCTACAAAGCCTGCCATAAGGCACATGAAAACAAGCACCGTATAGTGCAGCTTAACTGTTTTTTTGGCTGATGCTTTAGCCCTTTTTCTGTCAAACATCATATCTTCCTTCCATTTTTCGACAATTGCTCTGTCCAAAAAACTCCGACGCTTACCGAGCTGCGTCGGAGTCTAAGAGTCAGTAATACTCGTTTTCCTGAGTGTTGTAAATCTCGCCTTCTGCATTTTGGGCATATTCCTCGGGAGTGGTTTTTTCCTGCTCGAGAGAATTGCTGCCGTAAACATTTATTGCTTTCTCAGCCGAAAGAAGCTGTCCGCTTATAATTCTGTTTCCGTTAGTATCTATAAGCCCGATATCAAACGCACTCTTGACAATACCGTCTGCTATTGCCTGTGCATAATCATCTATCTGACTGTCAAAAAGGGCGTTGTCATCATCACTTGTGAGGAAGCCCAGCTCCACAAGACAGCTTGGCATGACAGTATCGGTATTGATGTAGTAGTTTATGCTGCTGTCGCCGACATATCCGTAATTCACGCCCCTGTTTCCCGATATGCCTGCGGCTTCAAGCTCTGAAAGAATATTCTCTGCAAGCTTTGTATCGTATTCGGGCTCGGCATTGTTGACCCAGATCTCAACTCCCGAGATATCACCGTCATAGCTGTTGCGGTGTATCGACACCAACATATCCGCACCTGAGCTGTTTGCTGTCTCGCAGCGTTCATCAAGGTTTACAGTCTCATCGCCCTCACGGGTCATTACTACGTTTACGCCCATCTGCTCGAGCTTTTCCTGCACAAGAACAGATACTGCTATACAATCGGTCTTTTCAAGTCTCATTCCCGAGTTATCGGTAGTGCCGCCGTCGTTTCCGCCGTGACCGGGGTCTATACATACGGTAAAGCCGCCGTTTGTGACCTTCTCCAGAGGCTTTTCAACTACCTCGGGATTTTCCTCCTCATTTCCGCTGCCTGCCTTTGTATCTGCAAGAACCATTTTTGCAGTGCTGTCGGTAAGCTTATCGGACTTGTCATTTCCGCCCCTGAAAAGCGAAACAATGCCTGCTATCCCCTTTATTATCAGATAGATCATAAGTATCAGGATAATCAGGGCAGCAAAGATACGTCCCCAGTAGATTTTTCTTCTGACGACACGTTTGTATGGTTTTCGGCCGTACAGCCTTTCAAACTCTTCTTCTGTCATAACAAACTTCCCTGCTTTGATTTCTCTTTTTTGACCTTGTTCAGTATAACACAAAAGCGTTTTGCTTTCAACCGTGTTAAAATAATGCTATGATTATTTTAAGACTTCATTCACAGAAAAAGGTCGAAAAAAACGGGGCACTCTATCAGTCTACCAGCGTTCTCTCATCGCAGTACTCGCAGACAAGAGTTGTACCGCTGCCGACAAAGTAATGCGGAAGGTACTTCTCCTTATGGGTGATACAGTTCGGGTTTGAACAGATAGTATTTCTGTGAGCCTTGCCCTTTACTATCTGAGTAACGGTCTTACCCTCAAGGACGGTAAGTATAAGTGCCATTCTGATGTACATTCCGTAGCTTGCCTGCTTAAAGTACATAGCTCTGCTGTCATCATCTACTGCGATCTCTATCTCGTCTACTCTCGGCAGCGGATGAAGAACTATAAGGTCTGGCTTGGCAAGGGACATTTTCTTTGTATCCAGGATATAGCAGCCCTTCTGAGCCTCGTACTCCTCACGGCTTGCAAAACGCTCCTGCTGTATACGGGTCATATATAGGACATCGAGCTTTCCTATCGCCTTTTCAAGGTCTGCACACTCCTCATATTCAAGACCGCTGGCTGAGAGCACGTCTTTTATATACGCGGGCAGTGCAAGCTCCTTTGTGGAGATAAGCACAAAGCGGTTGCCCTTGAAGCAAGACATAGCCTTGATAAGAGAGTGTACCGTTCTGCCGTTTTTAAGGTCTCCGCAGAAGCCTATTGTCAGACCCGAGAGCGATCCCTTCTCCTCCTTGAGAGTCAGAAGGTCGGTAAGGGTCTGAGTTGGGTGGAGGTGTCCGCCGTCACCTGCGTTGATAACGGGGCAATCAGCGGTCAGAGCTGCCGCTTTTACGGAGCCTGCTGTGGGGTGTCTCATAACTAAAATGTCGGCATAGCCCGAAACTATCTTAGTGGTGTCCTTGATGTTCTCACCCTTTGCTACAGATGATGTGGCTGGGTTGTCAAAGCCGATGATAGAGCCGCCCAGTCTGAGCATAGCGGTCTGGAAGGACATCTGTGTTCTGGTAGAGGGCTCATAGAAAAGAGTGCCCATTATTTTGCCGTCGGCTGCATGAGCATAGGCAGCAGGGTCGGATACTATCTTGTGTCCGAGGTCAAGCAGGTTCTCCCACCACTCAACAGGGTAATCG
>ONLC01000246.1 GCA_900318545.1 uncultured Eubacteriales bacterium | reverse complement strand
GAGATAGCTTCTCCTGAGGTAACTAAGGATTATGAAAAGCTGAACGCAAAATGCGCCGAGCTTGAAGCCCTGAGAACTCAGCTTGATGAAAATATGGAGGAATGGGCGACCCTCTCCGATGAACTGTAAAAAAGAGCTTCTGCAAAGGCAGAAGCTCTTTCGTTATTTAATGATAGATTTAACCGCAGCCGACATATCCTCAGCATGAAACAGATATGTACCCGAAACAAAGGTATCAGCACCGGCCTGTCTGCAAAGTGCAGCCGTACTCTCATTTATGCCGCCATCGACCTCCAGACGGATAGACCTTCCGTTTTGGTCAATAAGCTTGCGGCACTCAGCTATCTTATCAAGTGTGCTGTCCATAAATCCCTGACCGCCGAAGCCGGGCTCAACTGTCATTACAAGGACTAGCTCTACCTTATCAAGATACGGCTCAATCTTAGATACAGGAGTTTCGGGCTTAATAGAGATACCTGCCGAAATGCCGTAGGAATGTATCATTTTAATAACAAGCTCGGGGTCTCTTGCAGCCTCAACATGGAAGGTTATATTTTTTGAGCCTGCATATACAAAGGGCTCAATATATCTTTTAGGATCACAGATCATAAGATGTGTATCAACAAACATACTTGTTTTGTTGCTGACAGAGCTCAGAAGCGGTATACCAAGACTAATATTGTTTACAAACAGCCCGTCCATTACATCAAAATGAAGCCATTTCGCACCTGCTTTTTCAGCTCTTATAGTCTCTGCGCCGAGCTGTGAAAGATCACATCCAAGAACTGATGCTGATACAATATATTCCATAATACCACCTCGTTATTTATCAGGTCTGTTCATCAAGTGTCATACTGTATGCAGGGATAAATTCCTCAAGGAACATATCAGCCTCAGGAACTTTTAATGCCTTAATTGCCTCCAAAGTTGATTTCTCGGCAGATTTGAACTCAGTATTACCCATCTGACGTTCTTCAATGCACTTGATAAGCGCCGATATTTTATCAGCTGCCTTAACCAAATCCCAAAGCTCGCTTTCCTCCTCTGTTCTGGAAAAGAGAGGCCTGTAGTGCTCCTTCATATCATCAGGAAGATAAGAAATCAAAGTCTGTTCAGCCTTTTTCTCAACCTCATCATAAGCTCCCCTGATCTCACGGCTGTAATACTTTATCGGAGTCGGTAAATCACCTGTTATAATTTCCGTCACATCATGGAACATCGCAAGCAAAGCACAGCGTTCAGGATTGACATCTCCGCTGAAGCGCTCATTCCTGAGAAGAGCTAATGCATGAGCAATAAAGGCAACATCGAGCGAATGCTCACTGATATTCTCTGTTATTGTGCTCCTCATTGTAGACCATCTGTTGATATATTTCATTCTGGAAATAAGTGCAAAAAACCTGCTAACCATCATAAATCTCCTGTCATTTAAGCTATTCTTCCACTTTTTTTACAAATATCTTGAAGCCTCTATCAGCTCCGTGATAATACTTCATTAAAATAACATTCTAAAGCTTTGATTATGTCTTTTATTCCATAATGAGCAGATACTGAACAAACCACATCATCATTGATTATTTTCCAATAATCAGCTTTGTCAAACACTTGTAATACTACATCTATAGAGGTATTAAAGTGATCTGCTAATTTATATATTATTTCTACTGTCCACTCGTTTGCCAAATTATAAAAGTTTTCTGCTATATCTTTATTCATACCTTATTTCTCCTTTTATAACAATCGGTAATAAATATCAAAATTGGCAAATCCAATTATAATTATAAAGCATTTAGCTGCCTTTGTCAACAAATACAGCAGGAGATCTCTCCCCTGCTGTTAATTTTATTTTACGATAGCCAGAAGTACACCTGCTGCAACTGCTGAACCAATAACACCTGCAACGTTCGGACCCATAGCGTGCATAAGCAGATAGTTTGTAGGAACCTCTTCCTGACCAACCTTCTGAGATACACGGGCAGCCATAGGAACTGCAGAAACACCGGCAGAGCCGATAAGCGGATTGATCTTCTTACCCGAAACAATGTACATAAGCTTTCCGAGCAGTACTCCGCAAGCAGTACCAATAGAGAATGCAACTACACCGAGTCCCATTACCTCTGCGAACTGAAGGTTCATTATCTTATCAGCCTGAGTTGTAGCACCAACTGTTACACCAAGGAAGATGGTGATGATGTTCATAAGCTCATTCTGTGCTGTCTTTACAAGTCTGTCACAGCAGCCGCTCTCTTTAAGAAGGTTTCCAAACATCAGCATACCTACCAGAGGCGCAGCCGAAGGAACCATAAGAGAAATAATAATGGTTACAAGTATCGGGAAAATAAGCTTTTCGGTCTTGGAAACAGGTCTTAGCTGTCCCATAACGACTGAACGCTCTTTCTTAGTGGTAAGTGCCCTCATAATAGGCGGCTGAATGATAGGTACAAGTGCCATATAGGTATATGCTGCAAGAGCAATTGTTCCTACACCTATTGTACTCTTATCAGTCAGAAGTCTTGAGGAAACGAAGATAGATGTAGGGCCGTCCGCACCGCCGATGATAGCGATAGAACCGCACTCTGCAGCACTCATACCGAACAGAGCAGCTCCGACGAAGGTAAAGAAGATGCCTCCCTGAGCAGCTGCTCCCATAAGGAAGCTCTTAGGACTTGCTATCAGCGGTCCAAAGTCTGTCATAGCACCTATTCCTAAGAATATAAGCGGCGGATACAATTGCAGCTTTACTCCCATATACAATATATCAAGCAAGCCGCCGTGCTGCAATATGTTTCCGTAATCTATGTAATGTGAATTATCCCCGACTGTCTGATAATTCCAGAAATCCGGGTGATACATCTCTGCATAAGGCAGGTTTGTAAGCAGCATACCGAAGGATATCGGCAGCAGGAGCAGCGGCTCAAAGCCTCTTGCAATCGCAAGATACATAAACACAAACGAAATAAGTATCATTACGATATTTTTCCAGCCTCCGTCAACCAGGAAGCCTGCAAAGCCTGACTCTTTAGCAAGAGACTGCATCGTATCTAAAAACGAACTGATTATTGACATTAAAAACTCACG
>ONLC01000294.1 GCA_900318545.1 uncultured Eubacteriales bacterium | reverse complement strand
GTTAAATGAATTTCTCCTCGGTTGACTTTAAATTATAATGGTGATATAATGTATTTTGTGAGATTATGTGATTGTGGAGGGATAATATGATAAGACAACTTGCCCGAAGCATAAGAGAATTCAAAAAGGCAACTATCCTGACACCGGTATTCGTAGTCGGCGAGGTGCTTCTTGAAGCACTTATACCTTATGTTATATCGCTTCTCGTTAACGATATTAACAAAGGCTGTTCTACGTCGGTGATTCTTGGATATGCCTGGAAGCTTGTTTTGCTTTCTGTTTTTTCTCTTATTTTTGGCTATCTTGCAGGTGTTTTCTGCTCTAAAGCAAGTACGGGCTTTGCAAGGAATTTAAGAGGGGATGTTTTCAAGAACATTCAGAAGTATTCGTTTTCCAATATAGATAAGTTTTCCAATGCTTCATTGGTAACAAGGCTTACCACGGATATTCAGAATATTCAGATGGCTTTTATGATGATAATCAGAACAGCCATAAGAGCACCGCTCAACCTGATATTCTCTTTTACTATGGCATTCATCATGGGCGGAAAAATGGCTCTGATTTTTGTTATCGTCATTCCTGTTCTCGGAGGCGGTCTGCTGATTATAGCAAAAAAGGCTCTTCCGGTTTTCAGAAAAGGATTTCCGATGTATGATGCTCTCAACAACTCTGTTGAGGAGAACATAAAGGGTATAAGAGTGGTAAAATCCTATGTTCGTGAAGATTTTGAAAAGGATAAGTTTTCTGTTGCCTCCGGAAATATTAGGGCTATATTCACAAAGGCAGAGAGGATTCTTGCCTTTAACGGTCCTCTGATGCAGTTTTGCATATACTCGGTAATGCTTTTTGTTCTCTCATTCGGAGCAAAGCTTATTGTTTCAACAAACGGAGCTTCACTCGATATAGGTGAGTTCTCGACTCTTCTTACATACAGCTTTCAGATACTTGTTTCTCTGATGATGGTTTCAATGATAAAAGCTGAGGAAAATGTGCTTGAGCACGTTGATCTGCATATAAGATCGGGTGAAACTATCGGTATCATTGGAGGAACAGGCTCGGCTAAGTCATCACTTGTTCAGCTTATACCTCGTTTGTACGATGTTTCAGAGGGTTCGGTTATGGTCGGCGGGCATGATGTCCGTGAGTATGACCTGACAGTTTTACGTGACAGTGTTGCAATGGTTTTACAGAAAAACGTTCTTTTCTCGGGAACTATCGCTGAAAATATCCGCTGGGGCAACAAGGATGCATCTCTCGATGAAGTCAAGGAGGTTTGTCACCTTGCCTGTGCAGATGAGTTTATCGAACAGATGCCCGATGGCTATGATACCTATATAGAGCAGGGCGGTACTAATGTATCGGGCGGTCAGAAACAGAGGCTTTGTATTGCAAGGGCACTTCTGAAAAGACCTAAGATACTTATTCTCGATGACAGTACCTCTGCGGTCGATACCAAGACTGACTCTGTTATCCGCAAGGCTATGAAAGAGTATATTCCCGAAACCACTAAGATCATTATTGCACAGCGTACAGCCTCTGTTGAGGATGCTGACAGGATAATCGTTATGGATGCAGGAAAGATAAATGCTATCGGAACTAGCGAAGAGCTTCTCAAAACCAATGCAATTTATCAGGAGGTTTATTATTCACAGAACCGTCAGGATTCTGATCAGAACGGGGAGGTGAAGGCATGAAAACTCAGCAGATGCCAAAAAGCAAAGGCACTTTCGGCAGATTAATGAAGCTCTTGTTCGGCTTTTTCCCGAAGCTTCTGCCTCTTATTATATTTATGATAGTTGTAAATGCAATTCTTGGAGCTTTGCCTTCGATCTTCCAGCAGAATGTAATAGCTGTTATTGAAGAAGCCCGTGACAAGGGCTGGAGCTGGGCTGAGACCTCTCCGAAGGTAATGAAGTTTGTCCTCATTCTGGGCGGAATATATCTTGTAGCACTTCTGATGACAGTACTATATAATCAGCTGCTGGCAGTATTTACACAGGCAGCACTGGATAAGTTCAGAACTAAAATGTTTAATCATATGCAGTCGCTGCCTATCCGTTATTTCGATACTAACCAGCGTGGAGATATAATGAGCCATTATACCAATGACGTTGATGCAATGCGTCAGATGATCTCTCAGAGCTTTCCTCAGCTGCTTGTGTCGCTGATAACTGTAGCAACAATCCTGTGCATAATGATGTACTATTCTATACTTATGGGACTTGTCATTGTGATAGGTTCGTTTGTAACTGTGTTTATTACTAAGCGTATAGGCGGAAAATCTGCGAAGTATTTTTTGCAGCAGCAGCAGTCTATTGGTAAGACCGAAGGTGTTATCGAGGAAATGATAAACGGTCAGAAGGTCATAAAGGTTTTCAACCATGAGGAGGACGCTCAGGCTGCCTTCGACAAGGCAAATGATGAGCTTTTCGAGTCTGCATATAAAGCAAATTTCTACTCGAACACACTGATGCCGATACTCAATAACGTAAACTACCTGATCTACGTTTTTGTTGCAGTTGCAGGCGGATTGTTTATGGAGTTTGGAGTTAAGAATATCTCAATTTCGGGACTTCCTTTCTCAATAGCTGTAGTTGTTCCGTTTCTTGGAATGTGCAGACAGTTTTCTGGTTCTATCATGCAGATATCACCGCAGATAAACTCTGTTGTAATGGGTATCGCAGGTGCAAGAAGAGTTTTTGCACTTCTCGATCAGGAGCCCGAGGTTGATGACGGGTATGTTGAGCTTGTAAACGCTGAGAACGTAGACGGAAGGCTTGTAGAAGCTGATTCCAAGACCGGAATCTGGGCATGGAAGCACTATCACAAGGAGCAGGGAACTACCGATTACACACCTCTCAAGGGTG
>ONLC01000022.1 GCA_900318545.1 uncultured Eubacteriales bacterium | reverse complement strand
ATAACCTCTTTAGCCAAATTAAAGTTTCTCATATGGTTCTTTGAGAAGTTTACAGAAACTCTGACAGGCTCAATTCCCCTGCTGACCCAGTCCTTGATATCCCTGCAAACAGTCTCCAGCACATAGAAATCAAGCGTACAAACCGTACCGTCACTTTCAAAGAGCGGTATAAAAGTCATAGGCGGAACAAGCTTACCCTCTCTCAGCCAGCGGACAAGTGCCTCAGAGCCGCACAGCGTATCTGTTTCAAGGTTTACCTTCGGCTGATAATATACAACAAACTCCCTGTTCTTGATAGCCTTCGGGAACATAAAGGAAAGCTCCTTGTTCCTCATTGTAACCTCAAGCATCGAAGGCTCAAACCATACATAATCTCTCTGCATAACGTTCTTGGCATAGTTATATGCTGTAGAAATATTGTTCATTACATCAGACATTGTAGCATTCGGAGTAATCTCAAAAAGACCAAGCCTTGCATTAATAGTAAACGAACGGATATGATTCTCAATACTCTTGGTGATCTGTACAGAGCTTACAAACTTAATAAAGTCATCCGCCATTTCCTTGAAAATAAGACCTGCAAAATTATCTCCGCCAAGTCTGGCAATCTTTCCATTCTTGCCTATATAATTGGAAATAATCTTAACATAATCCTGAAGGATCATATCTCCGTAACGTTCTCCGGCCTGCCTGTTAATATACTTAAAGGTCTTGATGTTAAGATAAAACGCAGTATAATTCTCCAGCAGACCCATCTTCTTGAGCATACCTCCATGCTGCATATAGCCCTTGGAATTGCTCACACCCGTCAGCGAATCAACTGTCAGAAGGTGATTAATAATACTAACGGTTCTGGCCTTCCCACAAATATTATACAGCATGAACATGAAGATCTCAAGTACCTTGCGTTCGTTGTTATCCCAATGCTTTCCGGGAACAGGATAAACTAAAATATGGCAAATGCCTTCGTCTCCCATTTCCATAACGAAATCATAAGGATCATTTTCATATCCCAGAACAGACTCGAACAATACAGTATCATCATCTACGCCTGTACGTTCAACTTTCTCGGGAGCACTAACAACGATCTCCAGTCTTGCAATCTGCAGATCATCTTTAATATATACAAAATTATCTCGGATAGCATTTATAGCATCATTTGCATTTTCATAATTACAGCGGATCGCTTCATAGAAACGCATAAAACTATCGCTAATAAAGAAATTATCGATCATAACGCTCCGCCCTCCTACAATTTTATATTCTAAATATACCATTTTTTTATTGAAATGTCAATAATCCAAAGGCAATTATAACAACTATTTATCATTCATTAATAATATTTTAGTATTTTTTAATAAATTTGTACAGCAAAAGCTCTGTTTCCGGCGAAAAACAAAAGATGATATATCAAAATATTAACATAAAAGCAGAATGCTATGTAAAGCACTATCGGTTATTAACAGATTCCGGATACAGGTCGTGTTGAGATAGCCTAGTCCATGCAACATCTTCCCACTTGGTCCCTTTTTTTCCATAGTTGCAGTACGGGTCTATCGAAATCCCGCCACGAGGCAAAAATTTACCCCAGACCTCTATATATTTTGGATCCATAAGCTTAATAAGGTCATTCATAATGATATTTACACAATCCTCATGGAAATCACCGTGATCTCTGAAGCTGAAAAGATAAAGCTTCAGGGATTTACTCTCGACCATTTTTTCTGACGGAACATAGGATATATAGATAGTTGCAAAGTCAGGCTGTCCTGTTATCGGGCAAAGTGATGTAAATTCGGGGCAATTGAACTTTACAAAATAATCTCTGTCAGGGTGCTTGTTCGGAAAGGTTTCAAGAACCTCGGGCGAATAATCAGAGCTGTACTTTGTACCTGCCTTTCCAAGCAAGGTGATGCTTCCCTTTTCGTTTTCATTTCTTCCTGTCATATTATACCTCCATAAGCGGGTCTGTAAGACCGTTAGCCTTGAACGCTGCTATTCTGTCGATGCAGGTCGCACATCTGCCGCAGGGCTTATCTCCGCCCTCATAGCAGCTCCAAGTAAGCTTATACGGAGCTTTTAGCTCTGTACCGATACGAACTACATCAGCTTTGTTGAGCTCAACAAAAGGGGCTTCGATACGAAGCTGCTTTCCGCTTCCAAGATAAATAGCCTCATTCATTGCATTATTAAAATCTACCGAGCAGTCGGGATAAGCATTCCCGGCAGCATCGTCACTGTGAGCACCATAATAAATGAACTCACACTCATTCGAGAGGGCGATACTGGCGGCTGATGCCAGAAACAAGCCGTTTCTGAACGGAACGTAAGTTGATACGGGCTTTCCGTCAGTCTTTTTGAGCTGCTCTGCATAAGACTCTTTTGGTATATCAGACTCTGATTTAGATAAAAGCGAGCAATCAGAATCTGAAAAGATCTCAGCAAGATCAAGGGTTTTGAACTGCACACCGTAATACTCAGCTATCTGTTTTGCACATCTGATCTCCTTATCGTGGCTCTGACCATAAAAAACAGACAGAGCTATAACATTCTCAGCACCGTGCTTACTGACAGCAAGAGCAAGACAGGTAGTGCTGTCAAGACCTCCGCTGAAAAGAACTAATGCTTTCATTTTGTGCCCTCCTATTCAAGCATATCCTGAAGGTCTTTTCTTGTTTTGAACTCACCGATATAGGTTCGTGTTTCGGTTCTTGAAGATGCATTTCTGATGCCTCTTGCAGTCATACAGCTGTGAGAGCCTGTGATCTTAACACCTACATCGGGTGTGCCAGCCGCCTCAGAGATTATCTCTGCAATATCTCTGCCAAGCCTCTCCTGAAGCTGCAGCCTTTTAGCGGCCATATCACAGATACGGGCTATCTTGCTAAGACCAAGTACCTTCCCGTGAGGGATATAACCTACATTAACTGTCATATCATACATAAGTGCAAGATGATGCTCGCAATAGCTGAAAACAGTGATATCCTTCATTACTACTGTTTCCTGAGCTCCGCCGTTTTCTGCGGCGAAGGTTTTCCCGAACATCCCCGCAATTTCATGATTAGAATAAGCTGTACCCTCCAGTACCTCCTCGAGCATTTCGGCTACTCTGGCAGGAGTCTCTGCAAGTCCCTCCCTGTCGGGGTTTTCGCCTATAGCTTCAAGCAGACCTCTTACATGAAATTCTATCTTTTCCTTATCCATTCTACACACCTCTTCTATCGGGATCCCAGATATATTTATGCAGCTGCAGCTGCAGCCTGACCCCGTTCATTTTATTATCTATCAAATAGTCAACAATCTGTTCGGGCTCAATTTTCCCAAACACAGGACTTATATACACCTTACATTTCTCAGTAAGTCTGTATCTTTCAATAACAGCCCTTGCAGCTTCCAGATCATTTATATCTCCTGACACGAACTTTACAGCATCATTCGTATCAAGATATTTATAATTATCCGTCAGCATAAAGCGTTCCATTCCGCTTGAGGGCAGCTTATAGTCAAGTGTAAATACAGGTCTGCATTCCGAAGCAGCAAGCACATCTATCGGATGAGCACCGTTTGTTTCGATCTCCACCCGATGACCGTTGCTGACAAGCATTTCTATAAGCGTTTTAATGTCCTTCTGTAAAAGCGGCTCTCCTCCTGTCAGAGTTACATCTGTTATTCCTGTACTTTCAACATAGGAGCTTATATCCTTCGCTGAAAGCATTTCAGCAGGTGCTGATATGCTATTCGCCCATTTTGTATCGCAGTAAGAGCAGTTAAGGTCACAGCCTCTGAACCTTATAAATACAGCAGGCTCACCTGCACAGATGCTCTCCCCGTTTATACTGACGAATTTTTCAACTACAGGAAAGCTCATTTGCTCACCTCATAAATAGCACAGTTTTCGGGAGTTTCATAAACCGTTACCGAGCACACATTCAGCCCCTTTGCACCAAGCAGCTCATAGAAATGCTTTGCAAAGCACTCAGCGGTCGGTCTGAAGGAGATCTCAATAAGCTTGAAAGACTCATCGTTCAAAGCTGCTATCGTTGTATCTTTAAGACTTCCCTTTTCATAAATCAAGGCATGATCGAAGCTGTCAGCAAGTGCTTTTACCTCAGCTTTCAGATCACCGAAATCAATAATCATGCCTCTTTTCTCACCGTCAGCAATAAGCTCCTCAGACCTCACCGTGACATCGATCCTCCAGCGGTGACCGTGGATATTTCTGCATTTGCCATTGTATCCGGCCAAAAAATGAGCACTGTCAAATGAAGCAGATGTTTTTAGTAAATACATAATTCCTCCAAAAAATAAACGCCCGCCAAAAAGCAGACGTTTCTTATGTTTTTGCAACACAAAAAAGCTGCCCTAGTTTTGTTTAACGACAGGATGGTGCAAACGAACTGTCTCCTAATAATATACAACTCTTTGAGCCTTTTGTCAAGGAAAAACACAATATAGCTTTAATTATTTACATATACATCTAAAAAAATCTATAATCAATTCCAAAATGCGTGCACAGCTGCTCTAATTCGCTGTATCAATCAAGCCGCTAAGCTGAAACCGTTAAAAACTCAACTTGTTATCCTCCTGAAAAAAATACAGTGTACAGCTATAGCCGAAATCATAGACATTATCATAAATCAACCGGAATACAAAAATGCAGTTATTCTGTTGACTTTACTATGATATTCTAGTATAATATAAATACTTAACGACGAATCGCAGGTGATGATATGGGTAAAATGCATGCAATAAAGAAACTGCTGGTATATACTATCGCTATACTGATCTTTACTATGTCTGTCAGAATGCTCTTTAGTGACGGCTCTACACGCAGAGCTATCTCAGGCATCAAGGATCCCATACAGAAGGAAGCTGACGGCGGTACAACTATGGAGCTTGACGGCTATGATATCGATATTACATATATGTATGAATATGAGATCGAAGGCCTTGTACTGACAACCAATCATCACTACTGGTTCGGGATAGATAATGACCTCTCCCCTATAGATGTGGGGTTGGGCTGGGGAGATGTGGCAGCTTATAACAACGTAATTGATTTTCACTGGAGCCAGCACGGCAGATTTTTATACTGGAAATACAAGTCTTACGAGGATATTGCAAGAGTCGGTGATGAATATGATGTTAATATTCAGTCATCAAACAATCACCTTATCGGGAGCAATTCCTCAATCAAACGCAAGATAAAGCGTATCCACGCAGGAGATCACATAAAGCTTAAGGGCTACCTTGTTGACATATACGGCACAAAGGAGGACGGTACTTTCTTTAGCTGGACTTCAAGCACCGTAAGGGACGATTCAGGCGATGGTGCCTGCGAGCTTATATATGTGACAGATGTTGAATGGTTATAAAAAGGAACGCTAATACAGCGTTTCTTTTTTATACTATAAGCTTTGCTCTCATTCGTTCCAGAAGCTTCTTTTCCTGCCTTGATACCTGTACCTGCGTCATTGACAATAGCTTTGCAGTCTCGGTTTGAGTCATATTTTTGAAATAGCGATAGTAAATGAGCCTTCTGTCCTTGGCATCAAGCTCTGACAGTGCCTGCCTTAAAGCAAGCTTATCAATTATAGCCTCATCGTGAGCATCAACAGGTATATCAAGCCCACGTTCCTCTTCACCGTCATTTGCAGGCGAGAGACTTAAAACAGGCATCGCACAGTTCAGTGCTTCGGTGATCTCCTCCTCTGTACAGCCTGTTTCATTACTTAGCTCACTTATTCTGGGCTCACGGTTTTTCTCTCTGAGAAATTGCTCCCGTACAGTCATAACTTTGACAGACAGCTCTTTAAGGCTTCTTGATACCTTTACAGTTCCTCCGTCTCTGAAAAGCCTTTTTATCTCGCCAAGGATAACAGGCACAGCATAAGTTGAAAACCGCACTCCCCTGTCGGGATCAAAGGTTTTAGATGCCTTTACAAGCCCAACACAGCCTGCACTGTAAAGCTCATCATATTCTATCCCTCTGTTTCTGAATTTGTTTGCACATAAATGCACCAAACCAAGGTTTTCTTCTGCAAGCGGTATATTTGAGTTTTTTATCATTTGTGCTCTTTTTCCCTCAAAGTTTTTTCAAGAGTAAGCACAGTTCCTTTCCCAACTCTGCTCCTTAATCTGACCGAGTCCATAAAGCTCTGCATAACCGCAAAGCCAAGGCCTGCACGCTCCTCATCAGGTGATGTCGTAAACATCGGCTCCATAGCTTTTTCTATATCCTCAATACCGCAGCCCTTGTCCTTGATCTTTATTATCACTCTTCTGCCTTCTACTATTTTCACTTCAAGCTGCACTTCACCTATCGTATCGGGATATGCATGAACTATCGCATTAGTAACGCCCTCAGAAACCGCCGTCTTAATGTCCGAGAGCTCATCTACCAGCGGATCAAGCTGAGATACAAAGCTGCTTACCGCAGCTCGTGAGAACCTTTCATTTTCCGAATATCCGGGGAAAACAATCTTCATTTTATTGATAAGCTTTTGCTTCATCATTTATCACCTCCTTGTTTTCATCAGAATCAGCAGAGTTTTCATCTTTGATGTATCTGCTGATATCATCAATCATTTTAGTCAGGCTGTTTATACCCGCAAGCTGAAACACTTTTTTGATATATCCTGCCGCACCTGTCAATATCAGCTCACCTCCACGGTCTGACATCAGCTTGAACCTTCCCATTACAAGTCCTATCCCCGAGCTGTCCATAAAGGTCACTCCCGAAAAGCTGAGTATAAGGAGCTTAGGGTCCTTTTCAAGGATAGCTTTATCAATATCAGCCCGTATCTGTTTGGCAGTATGATGATCTATATCACCGTTTATTTCTGCCAAAATGACCTGATCGGGATAATAGCTTATCTTGGTCTGCATTTTGATACTTCCTTTCGTTTTATTATTGTACAAGCATTATATCACATGAGCATTGTATATTCTGTCGATAAACAGACACAAAAAACGCTCTGTGCATTTTTCGCACAGAGCGTTTGACACATATTTAATAATAAGCCGAAATATAATAATATCAGCTTCCGGCTTTTTTATGCAAAGACCTGAACTCCGCCGGAGAGAGCATCTCATGCTTTTTGAATACAGAACAGAAATAGCTGCAGTCATTATATCCGACAGCCGTCGCTATCTCATTTATATTTTTATCGTTCTCCATAAGCATCAGCTTTGCCTGCTGAATACGCTTTCTTGCAAGGTACTCAAAGGGTCTCAGATTATAGCACTCCTTGAACAGCCTGCAAAGATACTGCGGTGACAAATCAATAAGCTCAGCCAGCTCAACAAGAGTAAGCTCGTTGCGGAAGTTCTTATCAATATAGTCTATAACAGGCTTCACCTGATTGAGCTTAGCACTGTCCTGACTTCCGTTTCTGAGGTTTACAACTCTGTGAAGCTCTATCAGAAACTGATATAAATTAGCCGAAGACTGATGACCACAGTAATAGTAATTGGTTTTCATCTGATAGAGTATCTTCTTAAACAAGGCTTCAAGCGATGTAAGATCAGTTATATGGAATACTCTGGCTGTATCCATTTTAAGATGTCCCATAAGATTTACAACGTCACGCCCGTCAAAGGTTATCCAGTGTGTTTCCCAGATATCCTCTGTAGGATAATACTCATGAGGATATTTAGGAGGAAGATAGAAAGCATCACCCTCCTTGATATCATAAGTCTGGTCGTCAAGAATGACCTTTCCGCTGCCTCTTACGCAATATATTATCTGATGATTCGGATAACCAGCTTCACGTATAAAATGAAACTCCTGATCTCTGGCACCGATACCGGTTATAAAAAACGGAAGAGCAACCTCATCTCCGAGTACAGGATAGCAATAATCTGTCATTTAAGCCACCACCTAATTACAGGTTTATATTTGAACATAATTTCATATTATTATATTATCACATTAATGTGAAATTGTCAAGAAATTTGTTTGAAATATTGCTTTTTTAGCTTATTTAATGGTATTTATACTTTACTTTTTTTATAAAATGTGTTATACTGAACGAAAGAGGCGATTGATATGACCGTAAAACGCACTTTTATTTTGTTTCTTATTATGATCGTTTCAATAACAATGCTTGCACCTCTTATTGTATTTGCAGAGGATAATACCGTGAATACAGTTGATGTCCCTCCAAAGATAACCTTCCTGGGCGATTCTATCGCTGCTGGTTACGGGCTTGAAGGGTTTACCAAGAAAGACCCTTATAACTGTGCTTCTTATGCTAATATCCTTGCAGAGAAATATGAGAAAGAGCTTGACGGGATATGTCCGTTTACTATGGTCAACGGTGCGGTTTCGGGAGATAAGTCTACAGATCTGCTCGAGCACCTTAAAAGCGGAGAGCTCGACAGTGCTCTGAATGGTGCTAATGTTGTTGTTATTTCTATCGGCGGAAACGATATACTGAAGCAGTTTCGTTCTTTTATGAGCAAAAAGCTAAAGCTGAGTACAAAGTCTAACCTTACCGAGGTCGTAGATCAGGTATCTGACCTTGAAGGCGTACTTGATGATCTTTCCGAGCTTTCTGACGATATCGATACTGCTTTAGAAGAATATGAAACTATCATCAATGATATCGTTGATATTATCAACAGCAAAACAGATGCTCTTATCATTTTCCAGACCCTCTACGACCCCTTTGCAAAGGTACCTGCTGCGTTTCTGTTTCAGGGGCTTTCCAAGGATAAAATAGAAAAGCTTGATTCTATTATCAAAGATAATGCTGTTGATGAAAACGGGAACGAAAAATATCTTGTCTGTGAGCTTTACGAGCCTTTCTATGAAAAGGGAATGAGCCTTACAAACATGGCATCGCTTGATATACATCCCAATGCAAAGGGTCATGCATTGATTGCAGAGGAGCTCGACAAGGTAATAAGAAGCAGAAAGTACAGCTGCGCCGAAGCATCTGGCGAAGTGGCTCAGAAGGAAGAACCGACTGCTGCTTCTGTCAAGGTCAATAAAGATGCGGTGAGCTCAGATGCCGTTTCCGAGAGCGTATCAGAAGAGATCACTGATGATAAAAAAGATGAAATAAGACTGGTCATATCTGCCTTAGCAATAGTACTCGCTGTTTCCGCAGCGATAGTTTTGATCGTAACTAAGGAGAAAAAGAAATGAAGATTTTTTTGATCGACTTTGAGAATGTGAAGTCTAAGGGTCTTACAGGCATCGATCAGCTCGAGGCTGACGATACTGTTATCATTATGTACAGTGAAAACTCGGATACCATAAGCTTTGAAATGCACAGGAAGGTGATGACCTGCAAGGCTGATATAGAGTATTTCAAGGTACACGTCGGCGGTAAGAATGCTCTTGATTTTCAGCTTTCGAGTCTGCTCGGATATATAGTTGCAAGGGGCGAGCATTCCCATATTTTCATTATAAGCAACGACAGAGGCTTTGACTTCCTGCATGACTTCTGGCACGGAGATTTTGTCGCCGGTGTAAGATCTGTGGTTTACAGAACACGCACTATAGCACAGGGACTGAGCTATGCACTGGGTGCAGGTCAGCCCAGATTTGAAGAAATCGAAGAACCCGAAGAGTCAGTTCAGGAAGAGATCATCGAAGAGGATATCTTTGAGCCGGTTGAATCGATAATTGAACAGCAGGCTGAAAGCTCTGAGGAAGCTGCTGCTGCCGCTGAAAACGAGCTTTCTGATGCTGTAACCGAAGAGTTCGAAGCATCTGCACCAGTTGAAGAGCCAATACCAATGCCGCCCAAAGCAAAGCTCAAAAGACCAAAGGGCTATATGCCGAACCTTACCAATATCCTGCACGAGGTCTGCACTCCCGAGCAGATACAGCAGATAAGCGAGCTGCTTTCCGAGTCAGAAACAAAGGAAGAGCTCCATAATTCGTTGGCTAAGATATATAAGCAGCAGGCGACTGATTTCTACAAGCTTATAAGACCAAGATATCTCAGACTAAAGCAGCTGTATCTAAAAGAAAACCCCGAAGCTGCCGAAACAGCTGCTCCCGAAAACACGGATAGTGCTCCTGCGGAAGAGCCCATACCAGAGCAGGACAAGCTTATCGCTCTTATACATGAATACACAGATGAGGAATATGCCTCCGAAACCGAGAGAATAAAAAAGTGTGTCCTCGCTGCAAATACAAAGCAGCAGTTCTATATAAGAATGGTAAAGGAATTCGGAAAAGACGTCGGCTGCAAAATATATAAGGGCATGAAGAGCAAATGTGAAGAGCTTCTTGAAGCAGCTAAGGAGATAAAAGAATGAAGCTTCTTATAGCATCTGATATACACGGCTCGGCATACTGGTGCAGGAAGCTGATTTCTGCTTTTGAGAACAGCGGTGCTGAAAAAATGCTTTTGCTTGGCGATATATTATATCACGGACCGAGAAACGATCTCCCTGATGAATATGCTCCGAAGGCAGTTATCTCTATGCTGAACCCCTTGAAGGAAAAGCTTCTGTGCGTAAGGGGCAACTGCGATACCGAGGTCGATCAGATGGTGCTTAGCTTTCCGGTAATGGCGGAGTATGCTTATGTTTATGCTGATGGTCTCCGCATCTTTGCTACTCACGGACATAAATTCAACTGTGAGAATCTGCCGCCGCTAAGTAACGGTGATATTCTTCTTCACGGACATACTCATATACCGGCAAATGAAGATCACGGCTCTTATACTTACGTTAATCCGGGCTCTGTTTCTATCCCAAAGGAAGGCTCTGCACACAGCTATATTATACTCGAAAACAGAGCTTTCACCTTTTATAGCCTTGAATAAAAACAAAACGGTGCCTGTATAACACAGACACCGTTTTTCATTAAAGACCTTTTGTAAGCTCTTCTGACAGTCCGTCGAGCCAATCACCCTCGAACAGTTCGATAAGACCCTCATCGCACCACTTAGCAAGCTGAGGCTCTATCGGAAGCTTTGATACATTTGGAATTCCAAAGCCTTCTGCAGTTTTCTCAATGTGGCTCTCTCCGAATATGCTGTGCTTTTTGCCGCAGTCTGGACATTCAAAGTACGACATATTCTCAACTATACCCATAACAGGAATATTCAT
Source organism: uncultured Eubacteriales bacterium (assembly GCA_900318545.1). Classification (GTDB taxonomy): domain Bacteria; phylum Bacillota; class Clostridia; order Oscillospirales; family Ruminococcaceae; genus Hominimerdicola. The sequence goes on along the minus strand of ONLC01000022.1, from coordinate 2,313 downwards.
AAGCTCTGCCATATTAACAGCTTTTTCTACGATCATAGATACAAGCTCCTGCGGAGATGTAACTACTATTATCCCGTCAACAGGTATCGACTGGAAAACTGTCAGCGGTACATCACCTGTTCCGGGAGGCATATCAATAAACATCACATCAAGCTCGTTCCAAAGAACATCCGTCCAGAACTGCTTTACCGCACCTGCAATAACAGGTCCTCTCCAGACTACAGGGTCTGTCTCATTTTCAAGCAGAAGGTTCAAGGACATTACTTTTATACCCTTTGCAGTTGACACAGGAACTATACCCTCATCGTTGCCCTCTGCCCTGGTATGGATATTGAATGATGTCGGGATAGACGGACCTGTGATATCAGCATCAAGTATAGCTGTTTTTAAGCCCTTTCTGTTTGAAAGCACAGCCAGCATACTTGTAACTATCGATTTACCGACTCCGCCCTTTCCGCTCATTACAGCATATACTTTCTTTACGCTGCTGCCATCATGCATCTTTGAGACAAGACTTTCCTGCTTTCTCTCAGAGCAATCAACGCCGCAGCTCGAACAATCATGAGTACATTGTTCGCTCATATAATTCACTCCTCTATGATTTGATTACTATCATTATAACACCAAACACAGTGCAAGTCAACATTAATATTAATTAAACAAATATGACGATTTTGTAAAAGTCCTTGACAAATTTTATTACATTAATTATAATAACTTTAGTATGATTTTTTCGAGAGGTGAAGACAATGAAAGAAGAAGAGATCAGAAATGAAGCCATAAGCTCAATGATCAAGATAATACCCTGGTTCAGGAATGTTGCCAGCTCTGCGTTCAGCAATAAAGTCTTTGATCTTACCAGGATACAGCTGCTTATGGTAATGGCGTTATATTATCACGGTGCTGTTTCAATGGGTACTCTTGCAAAGCTTGTCGGAACTTCAAATGAGCAGGTCACCAGAGCAGCTAACAGACTGCAGGAAAAAGAGTATGTCATCAAGGAGCAGGATAAGTATAACAGAAGAATTGTAAATATTTATCTTAGTGAAAAAGCCAAGGAACAGGTAAAGGATATTGAAGATAGATATCTTCAGCAGATCAAAGAAATATTTGATATTATTCCTATTGAAGATATGAAAAAATTAGCTGAAAGTGCAGATTTTATATGCGGTATCCTTGACAGAATAGATGAGCAGTAACAGCTTAACGGTCTGACATTTTTTAATGTTCGGCCGTTATTATTTTGAAAAAACGATATATACTACATTTTTACTATAAAGTGTTGTTTTTGCTACAGATTTTATAATAATTATCTATTGAACAAATTCTGTAAAAATGGTATAATAGTTGTCACAGTTGGAAAACTATCCGCTGCATATATTATCAGATTGGGAGTATCAATAATGAATAAGAAAACAAATATCCTTAGAAATGCAAAGTCCGCAGCTGCACTTTCATTGTGCCTTTTGGTTTCAGCGGGGCTTATGACAAGCTGCGGCAGCAATGACAGCAGCAGCAAGTCAGAAAAGAAAAAGACCACAACTACCACAGTCACAACAGCTCAGACTGAAAAAGCAACTGAAACCACCACTACTACCGCAGAAGAGATTAAAGCACCCGAGGATGAGACCTCAGAAACAACTGAGATCGACGCCGATGAGATGCTTTCTCTCTGGGCAGATGGTGCAAAGGCAAAGGACGAGCTTGTGTCATATATGGGGGCTATTACAGTTGAGGGCAGCGATGCCTATATTCCACCTGAGGACAGAATCGCTGTATTCGATCTTGACGGCACACTGTTCTGCGAGACAGACCCTAACTACTTCGATTATACTCTTCTGAAATACAGAGTGCTTGAGGACAAGGATTATATCGACAAGGCAAGTGATTTTGAAAAAGAGACAGCCGAAAAGATAGCTAAGCAGAATGAAACAGGTGAGTCCTTTGAGGGGCTTGAAGTTGACCACGGAAAAGCCGTAGCCTCTGCATTCAAGGGTATGACGCTTGATGAATTCAATGACTATATTCAGGAATTCAAGCAGCAGGATATGCCGAGCTACGAGGGTATGAAGAGAGGCGAAGGCTTCTATCTGCCTATGCTTCAGATAGTTGAGTATCTTGAGGCTAATGACTTCACAGTTTATATCGTCAGCGGTACCGACAGATTTATTGTTCGTGGCATTGTCGATAATTCTCCGCTCGATGTACCTGCAAGACAGATAATCGGCTCTGATGAAACTCTGGCAGCTCTTGATCAGGGAGATGAGGACGGTCTTGAGTATGTATACGATGATGATGACAAGGTGGTTCTCG
>ONLC01000270.1 GCA_900318545.1 uncultured Eubacteriales bacterium | reverse complement strand
CTGCATAGGCAAGAGCCGCAGCTACCATAGTTTTTCCCGAGCCTACATCGCCCTGCAAAAGGCGGTTCATCGGGGCATCGGTCTGCATATCAGCAATACATTCCTCTACAGCCCTTATCTGACAGCCTGTAGGCTCAAAGGGGAGAGCCTTATAAAAATCGGTGATATCAGTATTTTGAAGCTTCTGAGCTCCGCTTTCACGGCTTCTGCTCTTCATCAGGAGCATTGAGAGCTGCAAAACAAGCAGCTCATCGAACACGAGCCTTTTCTTCGCCTGCCTGAGAGCGTATGCATCTCTGGGGAAGTGGATATTCTCAAAGGCATACACAAGAGAGCACAGCCCCTCACGCCTGGTAATTGACTCAGGGACAGGCTCATATATAATGGTATCAAGGTACGAAAGTGCTGTCCTCATATTCTGGCGGAGTGTCTGCTGGGTCATGCCCTCGGTCAGATGATAGACAGGCTGTATCAGCTCAGAGGTCGCTGCATCGAAGATAAGCGGCGAGTTCATTTCCTTTCTCACCATATTTCCCGAGAGCTTTCCTAAAAACAGGTACTCCCTGCCGACCTCGAGCCTGTCGAAGGCATAGCCCGTGTTGTAGATAACTATGGTCAGATCGGCTGTGTCATCAGTGACAGCAGCACGGTAGATGGTGAGGCCTCTTCTTATCATAGCAGGCTGGAGCTTTTTGAATATTCTGCCCCTGATAAGAGCCTGCTCGTTGGCAGGGGCATCATTTATAGCGACAGGCTGAGTGAGGTCAAGATAATCTCTCGGGTAGTCGCAGAGGAGGTCATATACGGTTTTCACGCCAAGACGCTCATATTTTTCCGCCTTTGCAGGCCCTACACCTTTTAAATACACTACAGGCTTTATAAGCTGAGAGAGCACTGCCTCACCGCCCTTCATACATAATATAATATTTTATATTATAGCACATATCACAAAAAAATGCAACCTCGTGACATTAACAGGGCTTTACAGACGCTGAAATCTGTGATATAATGAATAGTTAGATAGCTAAAACTACTTGCGGAGGCGTTTATGATATTTCTGTTTCTGCTGCCGATGTATCTGGCGGCTGTTGTTTATATGATACTCAGGTTTTTATACTGGGTAAAAAACTGTCATCATGTGTTTGACTGGAAGCCCTTTAAGTATCCGCTGGCGGTGTGGTTTGCAGTATCTTCTGTGACACCGCTTATTGCCGTGGTGCTGCCGAAAAACACTGTAACTATTGTGATAAGGCGGTACTCGACCTACTGGATAGGGATACTGCTGTACCTGCTTATGTTTATCGCCCTGTTTGACCTTATCCGTCTGATAGCAAAGCACACAAAGCTTAAAGATACGAAGCTTTTCAGCCGTGCGGGAATAATCTCTGTCGGAGGGATTATAGCTATTTGTGCGGCAGTTGTATGCATATACGGCTTTTTGAATGCAAGGCACATAAGGGTAACTAAGTATACAGCAGAGGTAAACAAGTCCTGCGGGGAGCGTGACAGCCTCAGAGTGGTGCTTATCGCTGACACGCACATGGGCTACGCTATCGGTGCAGACCAGATAGAGCAGATGGCTAAGCGCATAAATGAACAGGACGCCGACCTGGTCGTGTTTGCAGGAGATATTTTTGATAACAGCTGCAAAAACCTTGATGACCCCAAGCGTATAGCAAAGGCATTCAGGAGTATAAAGTCTACATACGGCACCTATGCCGTTTTCGGGAACCACGATATTGAAGAGCAGATACTTATGGGCTTTACACTTAACTTCGGGCCGAAAAAGCTGAACGCTCAGGGAATGTATGACTTTATGGACGAGTGCGGTGTAAAGCTCATGACAGACCAGACGATGCTTATTGATGACAGCTTCTACCTTGTAGGCAGGCGTGACGGGGAGAAGGTAGGAACTGAGGACGGAGTGAGAGCATCTATAGAAGAGCTTACCGAGGGGCTTGACAAGTCAAAGCCGATATTTGTTATAGCTCACGAGCCTGATGAGCTTCAGGAAACTGCCGATGCAGGTGCTGACATTGACTTCTCGGGGCACACTCATGACGGACAGCTCTTTCCGCTGACTATCCCTGTAAGGCTCCAATGGGAAAACCCATACGGAATGATAAAAAAAGACAATATGTATTCTCTTGTGACCTCGGGAGTGGGCGTGTACGGACCGTTTATGAGGGTCGGTACAAAGGCTGAGATAGCTGTTATAGACATTGAGTTTACAGGCTGATGTGAAAAGGGGCTCATAACTATTTCAGTTTGTTTTCCGAGTTTTTTCATAAAATGAACATATTGGGGCGGTATTATATATCCAAGGTCAGAGGAACACCTAGGAAGGCTGCGGCAATAGCCTTCACCCTTGCTGAAGCTTCCAACTACCCGCTTAAGCCGGGAGACATCAAACGGCTTTTCATATATAGTACACACCCCTAAGCAGCCCGATGCAGGATCCTTGCATCGGGCTGTCTTTTGCTCCAACCGACAAGCCCGAGCCTTGCTGCCTTTTCCAAAGACTTTTAACTCTTTTTGGCTAGGGGGAGGCTTTCTATCCCGGAAAGCAAAAATCCGACACTTAGCTGTTTTATCATAGAACAGCTCCCCCCTAGCCAAAAAGGAATCAGAAGTTTTAGTGAGGGGGTACGGGGGATGACCATTTTTCAAAAGGGTCTCCCCCGATAATACACGCAGGCAGCAAGGCTCGGGTTTGGCATTTGTTACAAGAAAGTCTGAAAATTTGCTTTGAAATTTTCATAAAAAACTCTTGCAATTTCAGGCGAAATGTGCTAAAATTATTCATAAGGCTTGTTTAATGGGATCGCTGTATTCCTCTCAGTCTGCAGCGGCTTTGCAAAACGAGTGCGTATTTGTAATGAGGAGGTGCTTTCATGCCGAATATTAAGTCTGCTAAGAAGAGAGTTAAGGTCATCGAGACTAAGACACTCAGAAACAAGGTTATCAAGTCCGATCTTAAGACCGCTCTGAAAAAGGCTGACGCTGCTGTCAACGAGAACGCTGACAACAAGGAAGAGGCTGTAAGAGTTGCGATCAAGAAGGTAAACATGGCTCGCTCTAAGGGCATTATTCATAAGAATAAGGCTGCGAGAAAGGTTTCTCAGCTCGCTAAGAAGCTCAACGGTTAATAAACTCAAGTCCGCAAGGTTTAACCCAGCCTTGCGGACTTTTTTTCAGCCCCGACCTCGGCATATACTGCCTGTGAGACCTATTGGGGAAAACCTTTCTGAAGAAAGGTTCTTCCCCAAACCCCTTTCCAAAGACTTTTAACGTAATTTTGCCCCTCAGGAGATGCCTTGAAGCAAAA
>ONLC01000163.1 GCA_900318545.1 uncultured Eubacteriales bacterium | reverse complement strand
CACCTTGAAGAGGACGCAGGAAAGCTTGTGCATGATGACTTCAACGGAGTGTCGCTCGCTGACTATAACAGATGCGGTATCCCGCTTATTGAGATAGTTTCCGAGCCTGATATAGCTTCCGCTGAAGAGGCTATGGCTTATGTTGAGCAGATAGCGCTGCTCCTTAAATACGCAGGCGTCTGCGACTGTAAGATGGAGCAGGGCTCACTGAGATGTGATGTAAACATCTCTCTTATGCGACCCGATGCGACCGAGTTCGGAACAAGAGCCGAGATCAAGAACATCAACTCTGTTAAGTCCGTTGGTCGTGCTATAAAGTATGAGCAGAAAAGACAGGCTCTTCTCCTTGAAGCCGGCAAGAAGGTAGTTCAGGAAACAAGGCGTTACAACGCTAACCGTGACAAGACTACCTCAATGCGTACCAAGGAGAACGCTAACGACTACCGTTACTTCCCAGAGCCTGATATTTTACAGGTAAACCTTACCGATCAGCAGATAGAGGAAATTCACGCAAAGCTCCCCGAAATGCCTGCCGACAGAAAAGCAAGGTATATGGCAAGCGGTATCTCTGAGGTAGATGCGGATATCCTTATCCAGTCAAAGCAGATATCTGACTTCTTTGATGAGGCCTGCAAGCACTACAATGACCCGAAGAGCGTTTCCGTATTTATGCTCGGAGAGTTTATGAGGCGTGTAAACCTCGGTGAGATAGATATAGACAATATCAGCTTCCCTGCCGAGGATATTGCAAAGCTCGTTGAAATGTCTGACAAGGAGACAGTTTCAAAGAATGACGCAAAGGCTATATTCAGAGTTATGGCCGAGCAGGGCGGAAAGCCTATGGATATCGCCAAGGAAAAGGGTATGCTCATCACAGTTGACGAGGGCAAGGTACAGTCCGAAATTGACCGCATACTCAGCGAGAACAAGGCTCAGGCTGAGCAGTATGCAAACGGAGAGAAAAAGGTATTCGGCTTTATCATGGGTCAGTGTACGAAGGCTCTCAAGGGTATCGCTACACCTAAGATAATCAAGGCTGAGCTTGAAAAGAAGCTTGAAGAGTTCGCAGCTTCAAGGACTGACAGCAGGAAAGCTGACGAGGAGCAGACGGAGACCGTCATCGGAACCGATAAGCTCACAAAGTATGAGCCTGCCGACAAGTTTGTTCCGAGAGCAGACGGCGATATGCTGATGATCTCCACAGACAAGCTTATAAAGGAATTCACTCTTGCCGAGGCAAAGGCCGCTATGGGCAGCGAGGTTGAATTTGAGGGCTGTGTTCACAGAATAAGAAATATGGGCAGTATCGCATTCGTGAATGTGAGAACTGCAAGATATGTGTTCCAGACAGTTTACTCTGCCGACAAGTGCGCTGACAGCATTGAGGGTCTCAGAGAGGGCTATTTTGTAAAGGTAAAGGGCACAGTCAAGGAAAACGAGCGTGAGGCTACAGGGCTTGAAATAGAGCTTTCATCCATTCAGCTTGTATCGACTAATGCTTCCGAGCTGCCTTTGAAAATCTCTCAGGGCAGACTTGGCTGCACGATAGAGGTAAACCTCGATAACAGAGCCGTTTCACTCAGGAACCCTTATGAGAGAGCTATCTTCAAGCTTCAGGAGGGCCTTGTTCACGGAATGCACAAGTTCATGCAGGAGCAGAACTTTACTGAGATACACTCGCCTAAGATAGTAGCACAGGGCGCTGAGGGCGGTGCGAACATCTTCGCACTGGACTACTTCGGAAAGAACGCTTTCCTTAACCAGTCGCCGCAGTTCTATAAGCAGACCGCAGTTGCCTTCTTTGATAGAGTCTACGAGATAGCTCCCGTTTACAGAGCCGAGAAGCACGCAACCTCACGTCATATTAACGAGTATATCGGTCTTGACTTTGAGATGGGCTATATCGACAGTATGTATGATGTTATGGCCATGGAAACTGCAATGCTCAGAAGCATTTTTGAGTACATCAAAGAGAACTATCAGAACGAGATAAAGATACTTGAAGCCGATGTTCCGACTATAAAGGAGATACCGTCCATCAAGTTCGCAGACGCTCTGAAGCTTCTCAGAGGTGCGGATTCTACAGGAAAGAAGTTCGACCTTGACCCCGAGGACGAGGTAAACCTCGGAAAGTACGCTAAGGAGAAGTACGATTCTGACTTTATCTTTGTTACGCACTTCCCGTCATCTAAGCCGCCGTTCTATGCTATGAACTCCAGAGAAGACCCGAGAGAGGCTTACAAGTTCGACCTGCTGTTCAGGGGTCTGGAGATAACCTCGGGCGGACAGAGAATTCACGACTACGATGAGCAGGTAGCTAAAATGAAGGCTCAGGGACTTGACCCTGCTGACTTTGCAAGCTATCTTGAGGCTCACAAGTACGGACTGCCACCTCACGGAGGACTGGGTATCGGTCTTGAAAGACTGCTGATGAAGCTGCTCGGCAAGAACAATATCCGTGAAACCTCAATGTTCCCGAGAGATATAAACAGATTACTGCCGTAATACAAAAAGACCGAGGATAACTCTCCTCGGTCTTTTCATGTGAAAGATCCTGCTGAGCAGATCAGCAGGATCTTTATTATAATCCGTATTTGTCCTTGTAGGTCTCGATAATGAATACTACAGGGTAGCCGCTATCATCAGGATCAAAATGCTTGACAGTATAAACATAGCCGTCAACATCTTTGCCGAACCAAGCTGAATCTTTACCGAGCGCCCTCGGCTCGTATTCGCCCTCATAGCCCTCGGGAAGATTGTCCTCAAGGCTCTTTATCAGCGCATCGGAGACTGTCTTGGCTTCTGTATCGCCCTTTTCGATATAATAGCTTATCTTTACAAGCTTTCCGTCATCATTGAAGTTCAGATTAAGCGTACAGGGATACTTCGCTCCGAGGCTTATCCTTCCCGCACTTATGCTGTCAACCGTTCCGAGGTCATACACACAGCCGTATTTAAGGTCATACTCCTTGGCGGTATCCTCGGTAAACTTGTTTCCTGTTGCCGAATTCAGTTCATCAACGCTCTTTCCGAGCATATCCTCACCGCTGCCTGCATAGTGGAACTCCATAAAATCGAAATCCTCCGCTGCCACAGCCGTAAGCACCGCCGACTTCGCATCTGCTGCCTTTGTTTGCTTAACTGTCTCCGAGGAGCTGCTCTCCTCTGCACAGCCTGCCAGTGCTCCGACAGCAAGACAGACCGCAAGAACTGCTGAAATGGTTTTTCTCATAATAATACCTCCGCTTATTCAGCCGTATCCATCATTTCCAAAGCCTTCATAAGTATCGCACATTCAAGACGCTTCTTCTGTATCTGACATGAAAGCTTATGCGAGGCTCTGATATCGCCGTTGTAAATATAGTTGTTTGCGTTGCAGCCGCCGCTGCAATAGAACTTCGCCCAGCATTTTTTGCACTCGGGCTTGTTATAAACATGGGCTCTTGCAAAAACGTCTTTCATCTCCAAGTCGAAGGTGCCGTCATAAACGCTGCCCATTTTCTTTTCCTCAATGCCTACAAACTGATGACATGGATAAATTCCGCCCTCAGTCGAAATAGCCACATACTCGTTTCCGCAGCCGCAGCCTCTGAGCCTCTTTATAGCGCAGGGACCCTGATCGAGGTCTATCATAAAGTGGAAGAAGTTAATAAACTTGCCCTCTTCTCTGATTTTTCTGATCTTCTGCGAGAGTATCTCATACTCCTTGAAAATCTTTGGCAGGTCTGCCTCAGTGATAGCGTAGGGTTCTTTCGGGTCAGCAATAACAGGCTCTACCGATATCTGCTCAAAGCCAAGGTCATGGAAGTGCATAATGTCGTTCGAGAAATCAAGGTTGTACTTGGTGTATGTACCACGGACGTACCAGTCCTTGTCCTTGTCACGCTTTGCAACAAGCTTCTGAAAGTTCGGGAGTATCTTATCATAGCTGCCCTGTCCGCCGACAAGCACTCTCATGCGGTCATTGACCTCTTTCCTGCCGTCTATAGAGAGAACGATGTTGTTCATCTCCTTGTTCAGGAACTCTATCTGCTCATCATTGAGTATCAGACCGTTAGTTGTCATAGTGAAGCGGAAACGCTTGTTAGCCTCCTCCTCACGGGAGCGGCCGTACTCTACCAGCTGCTTTACCACATCGTAGTTGAGCATAGGCTCTCCGCCGAAGAAATCGACCTCAAGATAATACCTGTTTCCCGATTTCTCGATAAGAAAATCAAGTGCCTTCTTACCTGTTTCAAGGCTCATAAGCCTTCTGCCCTCGCCGTAATCGCCCTGTGCCGCAAAGCAGTACTTGCATCTCATATTGCAGTCCTGCGAAACAATCAGGCACATAGCCTTTACGGGCGAGTCCACAGCAGTGAGCGCAAACTTCTCATAATCATCATCGCTGAACAGTATCTTATCCTCATAAAGCGAGACTATCTCGTCATAGCACTCCCTGATCTCCTGCTCTGAATACGCCTTGGAAAGCTTTTTCACCACGTTATCGGGACATTCCACATCAAAGGGCGGCTCAACATTATCAAGTACATCATAGGTCAGATCATCTACAAGATGCACTCCGCCGCTGTTCACATCAAGCAGTACATTATATCCTTCAAGCTTAAACTTATGGATCATTTCTTGATTCCTCCACATATACATACAGCCCTCACGCTATGCAGGCACTTTCTGTCAGCAAGGCTGTATGCTCATTACATTCCCCACAAAGCATAATACCCTCGTCATTCGACGGGGGTATTTCAGCTTCTTAAAGTTTCCTGATTAAGCTTCCTTCTCGCACTTCTGGTTAGCTACTGTGCAAGAGGTCTTGCAAGCTGACTGGCATGAAGCCTGACAGTTGCCGCAGCCACCCTTGGCAGCACTCTTTTTAAGGTTAGCCTTGTTGATAGTTTTGATATGCTTCATAAGATCTACCTCCGTAATTCTATATTAGACTTATTATACCACATTATGCGCCAAAATTTATGAACACACAGTAAACGCAGTATAAATATTTACGCACCAAGCAGAGCCTTCAGTCTCTCGTCAACAGCCTTTAAGAAGTCCTCGGTGTTTACCTTCTGCTTGTTTTCAAGCTTTGAGAGGAGGTAAAGGTCTCCTGTCATAACGCCCTCTTCGATAGTCTGGATAGTAGCCTTCTCCAGTTTGTCTGCGAAGTCCATAAGCTCAGGGAGCTCATCAAGCTCGCCTCTCTTGCGCAGAGCTCCTGTCCATGCAAACAGGGTTGCAACAGAGTTTGTTGAGGTCTCCTCGCCCTTGAGGTGCTTGTAGTAATGTCTCTGAACTGTGCCGTGTGCAGCCTCGTACTCATAAACGCCGTCAGGTGATACAAGAACAGAGGTCATCATAGCAAGCGAGCCATAGGCTGTTGCTACCATGTCGCTCATAACGTC
>ONLC01000155.1 GCA_900318545.1 uncultured Eubacteriales bacterium | reverse complement strand
GCTTGCCCTGTTCTGTTGTTCTTGCAGTCGCCCATGTGCATATATCCGCGCCGTATGAAACGTCATAGATAAAGCAGCCCTGATGGTGAAACCATTCAAGAATGCCCTTCCATTTTGTCGGATAAGCTATCTTGAGCACGGGTGAAACAAGAATTATTACCTTTTCGCTTACTATCTTTGACATACATTCGTTTGTGTCGTCGATGTAGTCTCTTGCGCCGTGGGTGCAGACCTTCAGACATTCACCGCAGGCAATGCACTTGCTGGTGTTGACTGATGTTACAAACATCCCCTTCTCATATTCGACTGTCTTGTTTGCCTCATCTGCGGGGCAGACTCTTATACAAGCATTGCAGCCGATACATTTTTCAGGCTTTACAATAATTATTTCCTGCATTGTTCCTTCTCCTTAACACCTGGTAAATATTATATATAAAATTGAGATAAACAAAAATTATTTGTTTTTAAGTGAATTAGCCTGATTTGCAAGAGCGGCAAGGTCTATCTTGCCCGGCTTTTTCTGAGCATCAGAGCTCTTTTTCTGCTCTGCGTCACCGCTTTTTTCAGTCGGTGCGGAGCTTTCCTTTTCAGCGCCCTCTGATTTTCCGCTGTTTGAGTCCTTATCCTTATTAAGAGCGTCAGCCATTTGCTTGAGCTTATCAAGTGAGGACTTCTTCTTTGCCTTGTCAGCCTCATCAGCCTTCTTTTCCGTTATCATTTCGAGTACGGTCTGAGGCTTCTCACGTACCTCGGGAGCAGGTATCTCAGTCTGTGCTATCTCGGGCACCTTGTTCTCCATGAGGGTCTTTTCTGTCTTATCGAGCATATGCTGATAATTGTCGAGGCTCTTGTTTTCTGTATCGACAAATTCCTCAAGTGATTTCTTTGCACGGACGATGTCCTCATTCAGACGGGCAATATCGTCGAGCATGAACAATCTCATGCTGCTCGATGCAGAGCGGAGCTTCGAGAGGTCCTTGCTTGCGGATTCGATAGTGTCAGCAGCTTCCTTTTCAGCGTTGTAGATGATATTTTCAGCTTCCTTGTTGGCTTCGGCAATGATGTTCTCAGCGGTATCCTTAGCCTGCTGATTTATCTCCTCAGCTCTCTTCTTGGAATTGTCGATGATAACGTCAGCGGACTTCTGAGCCTCTACGAATACGTTGCTGAATGCAACAGCGTCACTGCTCGACTCCATGACCTTTATCTTGGATTCAGCCTTTTCATACCTTTCCTTCAACTCGCTGAGCTCGTCCTTGAGAGCCTTTATCTCGTCAACGTAGCCCTTGTTTTCGCCTTCGATGTTCTTTATCCTTGTGCTGAGGGTCTCATTCTGTACCTCAAGCTGAGTCATTCTTGTCTTTTCGCCTGCAAGAATAGCTGTTACTGTCTTATCCTCGTCGGTGTCCTTTTTGTAGCCTTCAAGGAGAAGCTTTGTGGTACGGAGCTCGGTCTTCAGGTCAAAGACCATAGTATTGAGGGATTCGAGTCTCTGAAGCACGTCCGTTTTGTCGTAACCTCCGTATGTGACAGTCCTTATGTATTTGATGTCTGCCATTGCATTTGCCTCCTTCGACAAAATATTTTAATTATTATATATAATTAATAATAGTCTGAAAACAATAGTTGCATATTACAACAATAATATTATACCGTATTCTGCGCAAAAAGTCAAACGTATAGATGTAAAAAACACGCGGTTTATATAGTTGATTTTGCACAAAAAAGGCTGATGAACGGATCATCAGCCTTTTTGAAACCATATTTGCAGTTCCTTATATCTGGTTTGTCTGAACGAGAACGTTTCCGCCGTTTCTCTTAGCGTCACGCATTGCAGTATCAAGCTTAACAAGGAGCTGGTTGAGGTTCGAGCAGTCGCCCGGGAGATATGTGTGAAGTGCACCTGTTGCTGTGAGCTGAACGCTGAGGTTGAGCACAACGAACGGGCTGCTCATGCAGGTGAGGATATTCTGTGAAATACCGATCGCCTGTCCCTCGGATATCTCTCTGTTGAATACGAAGCAGAACTCGTTGCCTGTGATGTTGTAGATCTCAGCGAATCTGCCGAAGTCCTCCTTGAGCTTATCAGCTACGATAGTGAGGTACTCATCACCGAAGTCATAGCCATAGTTATCGTTGATCGTACGGAAGTTATCCATATCGAATACTGCGATAACGAAGCGGTCTGTATCAAGCCGTTCGGTTATATCATTGTCGAGCGCATAGCGGTTCTTCATGCCTGTAAGGATGTTAGAAAGTGCGAGCGCATTAACGTTCTGTCTTGAGGTCTGGAGCTTAGCACCGACTTCTGCGAGGTTCTTCTCACGCTCTTCAAGCTCGAGTCTTGACTTCTTAGCGTAACGAGCGATGAAGAGGATAGCAAGCTCACCGACGATCATGATACCGAACATGATGAAGTCAACGAGGTAAACGACTCTTGCGAGCATTGCCTGCTTCCTGCCTGTATCAGCGCCGTTGATAGCGATAGCAGCCTTGAGCATCTCGGCCGCGTTGACCTGAAGCGGATAAATATCCTGTACGTAGAGGTCGTTCATGTTACCAAGCTGAGAGTAGTCTTCTCTGAAGGCAACAGCAAGGTTCTCAAGTCTTGTGTGGTATGTATCAATGAGCGCCTTAGCGTGATTGTATCTTCTCTTTGTATTATCTGAGAGACCCTTGATCTTTTCAAATCTCTTTTCAGCAGCTTCGATGTTATCGTATTCAAGAGAAATGTTCTCAACTATCTGGTCGAGTTCTGCCTGTGTAGAGATAAGCTCCTGTTCGCTGAGCTCACGTCCGAGCATATCACCGTTTGTCATCTCTGATGCAAGGTTGATGACGCGAAGAACGTCGTTATTGATAACGAGGAGCTCTGCATCGACCGTATTGATCGCGTTCATAGCTGCACCCGTAGTTGTGTTCGTATCACTGATCCTGCCCCAGAGGAGATCAACAAGTGACATATTGATGAAGGATACAACGAACAGCATTATTGCGGCAAGTATGTATGCCAGCGAGTGATTAGTCTTTTTTTCCTTATTCTTAGCCATTACACTGCACCTCCATTAAAAGCTTTCGGGATAGAGCAGGATCTTAACTGCTTCATCGTTTATGTTGCTGCCCGAAACGAAGGTAACACCTGTATCAAGCGTCTTGGGAACAGCGGTGCCGTCCTTGATGCTTGCAGCATATCTTACACCGATATATCCCTGGTTGTAAGGGTTCTGTACGACTGTACCGTCAAGAACACCGTTCTTGATGAAGGTTATCTCGTCGTCGTCCGAGTTGAAGCCGACAACAACGATGTCGTTGGAAAGTCCGAGATCCTGTACTGCCTTGCAGATACCGACTGTTGTGTACGTGTTTGTTGCAAAGAGTACATTGATGTCTTTATTCTCTTCGAGGAGCTTCTTTGAAGCCTCGATAGCGTCTTCCTCGTTACCTACATATACAGGCTCTAAGATATATTCCTTATACTTTTCGATCTCGCCGTCTATACCGCCTTCGGGAGCACCCATGGGTCCTCTTAAAGCCTCACCGTTTTCATTTGTTGTACCCTCGGGGAGAGGTGCGTTCTGACCGCCTGAGAACATCTGTGCCATTTTCTCGCTTCTGTCCTTGAGAACGAGCTGTGAAATGAATTCGTTCTCAAATCCCTCAATACGTGCATTAGCGGATTCGGCATTGTTACCTACGATACCGATCTTGCACTGACCGTTTACGAGTGAAGCGGCCTGTCTTGCGGCAACGGCGCCGCCGTCGGCATTACTCGAGCTTATAACGGACTTTACTCCCTCATAGGTCGAAGCAGAGTTGATGTTGATTATGTCTATACCTGCGTTGTCTGCCTTGAGAAGTGCATCGTTGAGCGCTGTACTGCTGTTGGGAGCGATGATGATAGCATCTACCTTCTTGGTGATAGCGTCATCAATGAACTGGATCTGGCTCTCAACGTCATCGTCGGCGTTAGCACAGTAGTAAGTCATATCATAGCCCATTTCGTCACAAGCGTCCTGAGCGCCTGTTCTTACGTCTTCCCAGAAGCTAACGTTTGTGTTCTTGCAGATGAGCGCGATGGACATTCCTTCAGGGCGTTTTCTGCCGCAGCCAGAAGAAAAAACCATTGATGCAGAAAGTACGCATAATGCCACGCTGCTTGCAAGCATCTTCAATTTTGCTTTTTTCATTACTCTTGATCCTCCTGAAATATAGTTTCCGCCTTGCGTGAGCGTTGAGGACAGCAGGGCGAATAGGTGCAAAAGGGCGTGCTGCTCCCTCTCACTGTCTACTCATAATTTTATCACAATTAACGATTTATTTCAATAATGGAATATGTATATTTTTTTAAACTTGTTTTAAAGTTTTTTGTGGTTATATACGAAGAATGCCTCTGCGGACGACTGACGGCAGCTATTTAATAAAAAAAATACATTTTTTATACAATATTCAAAATGCTTCTTATTTAATTATCTTGACTTTGTGATAATAATGTGTTATAATAAACACCAAGAATATAAAAGGCTGCGATCATGAAGCCGTTTGCTTACGGTCAGCCTTAAAAACAATAATCAAGGAATGTTAGGATGATTAATATGCAATGTGAAAAATGCGGCGCCGTTGTCAGCCCTGACAGCATATCATGCCAAGAATGCGGAGCTCCTACTCTCCAGAACATACGTGATTTTCCGAATACAATGGAGATACAGAGCGTCCTGAGAACAATCGTCGTTGAGCACGGAACACAGGCTGTCTCCGACAGGATCAGGTTTTTTGCTCTGCTTGCCGACTATATCCCCGATTATGACAAGGAACGCAGACTGCTCATCAATATGTGCCGTCTCGGTGTGTTCAATATCCTCATCGGAGACAAAAACAAGAAGATCGCTGTCATGAAGGCGAAAAATTACATGATAAGCGAGCTCTTCCTCTCTGAAACAGCAACGGAGTTCGTCCTTGCCTGCTTTACATATCTGCTCGGCTGGCCTTATGAATCGGAATTTAAGGTCGTTGTCGGCGATGACAATGTAGAGCGTCCTGCAAAGGAAAAAGAAAAGGAAAGCAAGAAGGTCAACGTTGACGAGAACGTGTTCAGACCTGTGGACGCTATCCGCTATCGACTCAGAGGAAATATCATTATCCCTCACGGATATACGAAGATCGACAGCTTCTGCTTCGACGGCTTCGG
The DNA here is from genome assembly GCA_900318545.1 of uncultured Eubacteriales bacterium. Lineage (GTDB taxonomy): Bacteria > Bacillota > Clostridia > Oscillospirales > Ruminococcaceae > Hominimerdicola. The sequence continues at coordinate 334 of ONLC01000155.1, read as the reverse complement.
CTCGCTCAGGACTATCGACCTTCCTTCAACGCTCCTTGCTATCGGAGAATACGCTTTCTCCTCGTGCAAGCGTCTGCGCGGAGTTGAATTGCCATCGTCCCTCAAGATAATAAAGCAGGGTGCATTTTGTCAGTGTGCAAAGCTTGCAATGATAAAAATGCCGAAGGGTGTCCTTGAGATCGAGGACAGCACCTTCTCCTTCTGCACGAGCCTTGAGGTAGTTGATGTTCCCGATACCGTAAGCAGTATCGGTGCAGAGGCATTTTCGGGCTGCGAAAAGCTGAGAAAGCTCTTCCTCCCCGAGAGTATCAAATTTATTGATGTTAACGCGTTT
>ONLC01000242.1:1060-4185 GCA_900318545.1 uncultured Eubacteriales bacterium | reverse complement strand
TAAGCGAAGATATACCGATAGGCTCAAAAGCTAAGATAATCTATATTGACGATTTCGACCAGGTATTCATAGACTGGATAGAGGGCGGTCAGGCACGATTCACCGAAGAACAGCTTTTAGAAAACTTTGAGACCGCATCATAATTATAGTCATTTCACAAGAGGACTGCCCTGTTGCAGTCCTCTTTTATTCTTTACCTATGACTTTGCTGATGATCAAGCAGATTTAGATGTTTGGTCATCCTTCTTTTCTTCCGAGCTGTTCATAACACGCTCTTCAAAGCTGTTACACAACATATCAAGAATCTTTTTCTTTATGTCAGGATCGTAACCCTTGAATGTAATAGTAACATTGCACCCCGCTATCTTCTTGTGTATCTCCCTATCCTCGCTCAGACTATCCCCTCCCCTGCCGTCAAAGCCTGCCGCAGCGACTTGCCCGAACAGAGCATAGCAGTCTTGTTGCCCTCCAGATCGGTGACAACAGTAAACTTGCCAAAGCTGCCTATCTTAATTTCCTCACCCTCAGCAAGCACCTGCCGGATAGTGTCCATGACAGTATTTATGTAACGGTAGGCTGTCTGCTCCGATATACCCCTTCGGGCTGCCAGTTCTCTTGTAAATTCCTGTGTATCCATTATGCCCTCTCCCTTCTTCTTGCGAACTCTGCGACAGCGAGCATTACCCTGTAGTTCTGCATAATGCCGAGCTCTGAATCCAGCAGTTCAACGGTCTCCTGCTCGCTTTTGCCGAGATGTTCAGCAAGAACGTTTATGCTTACTCCCGCGAGTATCATTTCGCTTTTTATCCTTTTGTTAGGCATCTATTGTCCCCTTCCTGCTATTCAGTTTCTTTCTGATGAAGGTGATGTATCTCCTGCGCTTACCGCCGATACGTTTTTCCGGGCGGTATCTCATATCCTTGCGCATTACCCAGCCGACCTTTATGAGGTTAGCCCTGAACAGAGTGTTGAGTACGTTCTGGATATTGACGCGGGGCTTGCCTATCTTGGTCAGGTAATCGTCACACATTCCGATGACCACGCTTGGAATGATGTAAACATATTCCTCATCATAATATCCGAGCAGAGTTTTTCCCGGGTCGATTATGTAATACTGATCTGCCGGGAGCAGGTATGTACTCTTGTCAGCCACAAAGGTCTTTACGAGATACATAAATATCTCTGTGTCTTTGTTATCAAACCTCATAGTCGTCACCTCTCTTGGCGGCAGCAAGCAGCGCTGCGGTGAAAAAGCCGATTGTCCCTCCGACCATTGTACCTAAAATAAACTTTATCATTAGTTTTACCTCCATATTTCACATTGCGTGTTTTGGCGCAGTACGGCTGACAGCATCAAGCTGATCCAGCCGCTTTTTTATGTTCAGAGGATAGTCCCTGTCCATTTCATAAAACCTACGCTGTTCAATTTCATTTCCGTACAAAAGCTTATCAAGATAGTATTCTGTGTAGCCCCGTTTGTTTATGCTCTCCAGATAACGGTCATCCACCTTATCAATTGGGCTGCGGGGGTCATAGATCTTATTCCAATACTCCAGCAGCTTCTTGTATTCAATAAGGGTATGTACCGATTCATTGAGCCACAATTCAAATCCTTCATCTTTGCGGGGTCTGAGAAGTCTCGGCTTAACGGGAATGGCGAGTTCACCGTTATCAAGTCCCAGCCCCAAATCGTGACTTATCTTCTTTGCAGCTTCAATATTCGTAAGTCCGTAGAGCTTCTGAACGAAATCAACGTGGTCTCCGTGCTCACCACAGCCGAAGCAATGGTAATGATCTTCATAGACTTTAAAAGAAGGATGTTTCTCGTTGTGGAACGGGCAGCAGGCGAAGCCGCCTCGGTCCACTTCCAGTCCGTAATAACGAACAAGATCTTTGAGATCTACCCTATCTTTGATGTCTTGAAAGATATTGCTTGTCATATCTCCTCCCTCACATTGAACTATTCGAGAGCATCTATTCAATAGGCGAACCAAAAAAGAAAATCGGCTAAATTTTTTCTTTGGGAAATTGACCCTCTCACTTATACCTAGGATTTCGGGTCAAAAGTTAAGGCAAAATCCGAATTTTTTGAAAAGTTCTACTTTTTGCACAATTTCACATACCCCGATTTGTTTAATGATACGAAGTTTTCCGAAGCAATGCGAAACTGCCTTAACTTTTCTTTGAAAATCCTAGGTAATAATAGAAGGGACTGCTGAAACAGTTTCTTTTAGCGCAGGCAAAATTTTTTTTGGCAGCAGCCCATACGGGCTGAAGATCGTGCGAATGGCAGTTATCGTCATTCGCTAAAAACATTCTACCAGCAAGTATAGAAAGTGCCGTATACTCACGATACGGCACCATCCCAAATCGCAGCACCCCTGCGATTTGGCTGTTAAGGGAACCCGACGCCCTTAAAGAAAGCCCTCTTACGAGGGGAACACAGGAAAAAGCTTAATAAAGAAAGGATTGATAAACATAGCACGAAAATATAAACAGGTACACCGCAAGGAGATCGACTTTGATATCAAGGAATGGGAGATCATCGAGCGCAGGGCTGAGGCTTGTCACACGAACACCTCTAAATACATCAGGACAACGGTGCTTAACAGCTCTCCCAGCTTCTATGATATGAAAGAACTTGCACCTTTGCTGAACGGTCTCCGCATTATTTCCAACAACATTAACCAGATCGCAAGGAAAGCAAATGAAACGAATAACCTCTATGCTGAGGATATTCAAAGGGTAAAGGAGGCTCAGGACGAGGTTTGCCATATTGTAAATCAATTTCTATCCACACTTCGGTCAACAAGAGTTTAGCCTACATACTTGACCCGGACAAGACCGAAAACCTGCTCTACACGACCTCCATAAACTGCATGACCAATGCCGAACAAGCCTACAATCAGATGCGGCTCGTTTACGAACAGTTTGCCAAAGACAAATACAACAGCCCTCTCCCGTTGGAGGGAAAGGGCTCGGTCAAGGCTATTCACTACATCATGAGTTTTGCGGATTCGGAAAATGTCACGCCAGAGCTCGCACATAAGTTAGCTATGACTTTTGTTCGCAAGACCTTCGGTGACGATGTTCAGGCGGTCATAGCGACACACGTTGATAAATCA
>ONLC01000242.1:0-1051 GCA_900318545.1 uncultured Eubacteriales bacterium | reverse complement strand
CGTTGATAAATCACATACTCATTGTCATGTGATAATAAATTCGTATTCGCTGTCTGGACAGAAGTATATTTCTAACCGCAGCACACTGCGCAAAGCCCGTGAGAATGCAAACGGTATATGCCGGGCGTTTGGAATAACGCCCGCCCTTAACTTTGAGAATAAGGGTAGGTCGATTGATCATTTTGAATGGGAGCAGAGGAAGAAAGGCACATCTTGGAAAGAACAGATCAGACAAACTATTGATGAGCTGATAGGCTCGGTAAAATCGCTTGATGAGCTGTTACAGGCTCTTGAAGAACGTGGATATGAAGTCAAGCGTGGAAAGTACATTTCTGTAAAAGCACCTGATCAGGAACGCTTTGTTCGTACCAAAACGCTCGGAGAGGAGTACACCGAGGAGAGCCTGACCACTCGGATACTTTACAGTGAGGTAGGTTCCGGAACTACACCTTCGCAGGAGAGCCAGTCGCAGTTAAGAGCGGCGTATGTTTCGATTATCGGAGATGTGCGTATCCTTGCGGAGCAGCATAAAAAGATACAGAGAAAACGTGTGCAGACACTTCCCTACTCTGCCGATAACGATTTTGATGTTTACAGGCTGTCGGCGCAGCTGTCCGTCATCAGCAAGGACAGGATAAGCTCTATAGGCGAGCTGGAAGGCAGAATTGCAAGGCTCAGAGCTGAATATGAAAAGCAGAGACAGGAGATAAACAACTATATTGAGGAACACAACCGTATGGTGAGCCTGCTGGAGCAAGTTGGATTATATAAAGCTCTTTCAGCAAAGGGCAAGCTAACTGCTGCTGAAGAATTGAGGCTGAATATTTGCAGGCAGGCTATGGAGGACAGTGTTATTCTCACGGAGGCTGATGTTGACCTTCTACGCAAGGACATAGCAGAAAAGAGCAAAAAAATATCAGCCCTCAAGGAAAACCTTGAAGGCTGTCGGCAGCGGTATGATGTTTACTCGGATATTGTAAAGACTTATGCTGAGATCTCTAAGGGAGATTACCTTTCTAATCTTGTTGAGGAGGAAAGGAAACGCAGGGAA
>ONLC01000041.1 GCA_900318545.1 uncultured Eubacteriales bacterium | reverse complement strand
AAAAATGGGCGTTGAGATCACCTACAATCATGCTGACTACAGAATGATGAGCAAAAGGGCAGTAGAAGCTCTCGCAGAATTCAAGGAAGTAAACCTCTTTCTGAGAGGACTTGTTCCGATGGTAGGCTTTAAGAGCGACACTGTTACCTATGTTCGTAATGAGAGAGTCGCAGGTGAGTCCAAGTATCCTCTCAAAAAGATGATATCCTTTGCGGTTGAGGGCATAACCTCGCTGTCGGTAAAGCCGATAAGGTTTATAACAGCACTCGGATTTATAGTGTTCCTAGTGTCTGTGATAATGCTGCTGTACTTCCTGATAACATGGGCGGTCGGCAATACTGTAAGGGGCTGGGCGTCTACGATAACATCTGTCTGGGCTCTACGATAACATCTGTCTGGGCTATCGGCGGACTGCAGCTTTTATCTATAGGTATTATAGGCGAATACATTGGCAAGATCTATCTTGAGACCAAGGCTCGCCCGAAATATATAATCGACATCAATCTTGAGGAAAATGAATAGGAGTGAATATTATGCCAGAACTCAGAGCAAATAAGGAAAAGCCTAATTTTGACAATAACCCCAAGCTTATAGAAGCTATTACAGAAATGAGAGCAAACTTCAATGCAGATAATCAGAACAAGGTAATCAATGCAGCTCTCAGATGTACCTTCTATGTACCTGCAACCATAATGCAGCAGAAAAAGCCTACAGGTCAGCAGGAGGTTGTATTTGATGAGAACAACAGAGCTCATATGCAGGAAAAGGTAGATGTACAGACATCTGCAAGGTTTATCCTTATCTCCAACAACAAAACTAACGATAAGTACTTCCCTGTATTTACCGATAAGGAAGAGCTTGCCAAACTCAAAACAGATCAGCCATATCAGGCTTTTGCAATGAAATTCGGTGACTTAGCAGCAATTACCGAGCAGAACCCCGCAGTCAAGGGCTTTGTTATCAATCCCTTCCATGAGAACCTTCCCTTCACACAGGAGATGCTCACCTCCATAGGTCAGACACTTCTGAAGGTTAAGAAGGAAAGAGAAGCAGCTGCAAATTCAGCACAGGGTGAACAGCCCGGAGCAGGCATAACACACACTGTAAATTCCGATCCGGAGTAAGAAAAAAGACTGTAAAAGACCGTGATGTTCACGGTCTTTTTTTGTATGTATAGCTATTTACTTTTTTTGAGTTATGTGATATAATATCAATGTGTGTCAAATATTGGAGGAAAAGTATGGATAATAAAAAGGATTTTTTACAAACAATAAAAGATCTTTTCAGCAAAGCAGTCTCAAAATTCAGAGAATTACGGGATATGCTGGAGGCTAAGCTCGGAGCAAGACGGCTGAGAATAATTGCTGTCAGCGTTACGGCTTTTATCGTGCTGCTTATTCTTATGATAGCCTCCGGTGCGTGCTCGCATAAAACCGAAAAGTCAGTAAAGGTTACGGATTCAAAGGCAAGTAAGGCTGTATCTGCCGAGGTTTCCACGAAAAAAGAAGAGGACGAAAGCTCAGAAGCAGAGGAAAGCACGGCTGCTGCAGAAGCAGATGAAAAAATTCCTGAAAAGAGAGATGAGCACGTAGGCGACCTTAAAGGGCTGAAGGAGCAGCTAAAAGAAACTACTGACGGTCTTTACGGAAACTGGTCTGTATTTATAAAGAACCTTGATACAGGTGATGCCTTCACTCTGAACGATCACCCTGTTTACCCTGCAAGCATGATAAAGCTCTTCTGCGGAGGTGCCTGCTATCAGGCTATTGAGGACGGACTCATAAATGAAGAGGATTATGAGTACACGATCTACACTATGGTATCAGAGAGCAACAACGATTCTTTTAATACAATGCTTTGGGCACTCGGAAAGGGCTATGTTACCAACTGGTGCAGAGAAAACGGCTACCTCAACACTGAGCAGCATCACGGATTGTTCCCCTCTGATAACGGTGACGGTCTTGAGGACTCTGATATGAGAAATCAGACCTGCGCATCAGATGTAGGCAGAATGCTCGAGGACATTTATAACGGTGAATGCGTAAGCAAAGAAGCCTCGGAAAAAATGCTTGACCTGCTTTTCCGGCAGAAGTACCGCTCCAAGATACCTGCTGGCGTACCCTACGGTGATGTAGCAAACAAAACAGGTGAGACCTACGATGTATCTCACGACTGTGCTATAGTTTATTCACCGAACTGCACCTATATAGTAGTTATAATGTGTGAGTGTCCGGACATGGGCATGGAGAAGTTCTACGAATTCTCAATGCTTTCCTCTCAGATATACTACTATATGAACTCATAACAAAAAAAGGTGCTCCGCACAATAAAGACATTTTACAACAAGCAAAAGCCCCCGAATTCTCGGGGGCTTTCTTATTTACAGTTATTATACATCAATTTTGGAATACAGTCCTGCACCCTTCATATTGTCCTCGGGCTTTGGTTTTTTGTAGTCCTTCTCAAAGCTTGTGGTGATGTCAAAAGCCTTAGGAGCAGGTCTGTGACCGCCTCTTCTGCCGCCTCTGTTTCCGCCTCTGCGATAGTCACCTCTGCCGCCCTTTCTTGGGTTAGTAGAGCTGATGATTACCTTTCTCCAGGGCTCCTCACCCTTAGACTGAGAAACAACACCATCTATCTCGGAAACTGTTGCGTGGATTATTCTTCTCTCATAAGGATTCATAGGCTCGAGTGCGTAGGATCTGCCCGAACGGATAACGTTATTTGAGATCTTTCTTGCAAGGTTTTCAAGCTGCTTCTTTCTTCTTGCTCTGAAATCTCCGCAGTCGCAGGAAATTCTGAAATAATCTCTGTCTATCTTGTTGCTTACGAGCGATGCAAGATACTGCAGTGAATCCAGCAGCTCGCCCTTCTTACCGATAAGGCCTGCGAACTCCTCGCTCTCGATAACGAACATAGCACCGTTTTCGAGCTTCTCAGTTCTTATCTCGACCTCTTCGATACCCATAGTTCTTATAATGCTCAGCAGATAATTCTTTGCACACTCAGCCTTCTTGACTGATGCCTCAGACCATTCGATTACCTTTGGCTCTTCCTCCTCAGCAGGTGCTGCTTCCTCGGGAGCTGTCTCCACAGGGGCAGCCTCTGTCAGAATTTTTACAGGAGCCTTTACCTCTTCAACTTCTGCTTCGGTCTCTCCGACCTCTGCCTCTACCTTTGCCTCGCCCTTGAGCTTTCCGAAAAAGCTCTTCTTTGGTTCTTCAAGTACTGTAAAGCTGATCTCTTCCACAGCTTTTCCAAGCTCTGCCGCTGCAAGGCTTTTTGCTTCTTCTACTGTTGCGGCAGTAAATACCTTTTTCATGCTTTAACTCTCCTCTCGCATTATTTGTATTCAGGCAGGAGTTTAATCGTCCTGCGAATCATCATAATCATCGCCGTATTTCTCGGCCATTCTTCTTCTTGCTTCGTTGAGCTTTCTTCTCTGCTCATCTCTGAGCTCCTGCTTTGAGAGCTTCTTAGGCTCCTCATAGTCATCATCGTCAGAAAGAGCCTTTCTTATCTCCTTCGGGTCCTTGCCTTCCTTTATCATCTGAGCCTCTGCCATTCTCTCCATAAGAGTAGGCTTGCCGCTTTTCTTCTGCTTTGCGATGTCCTTCTGAACAAGCTCAGCAACGTGCTCGGGAGTGTATATCTTATTAAGGAAGATAGTCTGTCCCAGAGCAAACAGCGACGAATAGCACCAGTAAAGACCAAGTCCCATAGGATAGCTGAAACCGATCCACAGCGAGAACAGAGGCATAATATAGAGCATAGCCTTCATTCCGCCGCCCATGTTAGCCATAGTCGGATTGTTCTTCTTTGAGAAGTACTGCGATACTACAGTTACAAGCAGCTGCAGCAGGAAGCAGAGTATAGGGATAATGCAGGTAAGGCTCTTCCATGAGGGTATAGTTCCGAGGGAAATACCGAACAGATCATAGTTGAAGTCCTTTGCAAAATCTCTGATATCAGTGTTGACTATATCAAGCACATCGGCAAACTTGCCGTTCTCCTCCTTTATGAACACAAAGGTCATAAGCTCGGGTCTTGACTTTATAAGGTTCTCAGAGAAATATTTCTCATTAAGGATAAACTTTTCAAGATTATCATCACGGTGAAGCTTTATCGCAGCGATAACATTATCTATGTTATCTTTATCATTCACATTAGCCTTAGCAGCATCGGGATACTTCTTTTTGCTATTGAAATCTTCTTTGAGTGTCTTATAAGCATACTTCTCAGCATCCTCATCGGAAGCATCGGCATTTTCTTCCTTATACTCAGTCTCATACTTTGTGAGAAGACTGTCAAACGTGTTATTTTTCTTATTATCATTGATTTCTTCCGCATAGTAGTAGATACCCTGAATCATCAGGTCATTTTCCTCTATGTCCTCTTTATTGAGGTTTGAAACATAGGTCAGAGGTCCGTAGATAACAGGTATCAGAGCGAACAGAATAACCATCATAATTATCATCGGCAGACAGCTTGCCATAGGATTTACTCCTGCTTTTGCATAGAGGTTCATCTGCTCCTCTTGGAGCTTCTGCTGATTTTTTCCGTATTTTTTCTTTAATTTTTCGAGCTCAGGCTGCAGCATAGCCATTCTTGCCGAGCTCTTCTGCTGCTTAATCTGTAAAGGCAGCGTGATAAGTCTTGTCAGTATAGTAAAAAGAAGCAGTGCTATTCCGTAATTTCTTACTACAAAATAGCAGCCCTTCATTATCCATCCCAGAGGGGTAGCTATAAAACCCATTTCCTTCCTCCAAATAACTTTCCTTACATTTTTTTCTTATTTCTTTTTATTCTGAAATAATCTATCCTTATCTTTTCCGGCACATAGTCAACTCCTCCGAGTGACCATGGATTGCACCTCATCAGCCTCCACGAGGTCAGCACCGTTCCCATAATAAGCCCATGCTGTTTATATGCCTCAATAGCATAGCTCGAGCAGGTAGGGTAATACTTGCACCTCGGCGGTGTGAGAGGACTTATGTACTTCTGATATCCTCTTATCAGCAGGATCGCAGGCTTTGATAAAATACTCATTTCTTTGCTTTTTTATTAAAGCTCCTGTTTATACTCGGAGCAAGCTTATTTACAATAAACTCCTCAATATCGGCAGAGCTCTTCTCCTGAACTCCCTGCCTTGCCACGAACACCATATCGTAGCCGATAGGCAGCTCCTGCTCTTTCAGCCTGTAGGCAGCTCTGCAGATCCTTTTGAATCTGTTTCTGGTAACTGCATTGCCTATCTTCTTTGAAACAGACAGTCCCAGCTCATTTTCTGCACCTTCATTCGGGTAATAATAGCACACGATAAATTTATCCGCACAGTACCTTCCCTTGCGAAAGCACCTCAGAAAACTCTTATTATCCTTCATCACAGAAGTAAACAGCATAATTATCCCCCATACAGGTAAAGCTGTAAATACCCAAAATGCCCGCAGTGCGGACATTTTTCAGACTTGTTTTTCCCACAAAAAAGATAAAGACCCTATACCATTCATTTCTGAGTGGTATACAGGTCTATATGATCTTAGTAGCTGAGTCTTGCTCTGCCCTTTGCTCTTCTGCGAGCGAGAACCTTTCTGCCGTTAGCAGTAGCCATTCTCTTCATGAAACCATGAACCTTCTTCCTCTGAAGCTTCTTAGGCTGATATGTTCTTTTCATCTGTCTTTATCCTCCTTACCGTCATCCTCGTTTTTTACCGCTCAAACTGTTACTCTTAAATATGCGGTCTTCTTCCAAGCTCTTTACAAGCCATTACAGTTTATTATTATAGCTCATTTCAGGGGTATTTGTCAAGACTGTTCACAATTTTTTTATATTTTTTCCTAAGTTTTTTTCTCCGTTATTTTGCCGAAATTCGCCCCGATAAAGACTCGTTTTTTTGTTTCATACAAGATATAGTTTTTTGAGTAAACAAAAATCATACATATTGACAAAAATCCGTTTTTTTGTGCTGTTTTTTTCTATATTAAAAATGAGTTTTTTCTTTCATATAAAGGTATAAACACTTGAAATAATTTTGATTTTGTGGTATAATTATATAGAATTTGCTATTACTGAAAATTTACAATAAAGAGAGTTTACTGGAGGGTAATTATTAATGGATTCGTTCAGTGAGGTATTCAGCGAGGTCCTCAAATATTGCAGAAATGATGACGGTGTAAGCGAGCCCGGATATGATAAATGGATAAAGGTGCTTGAGCCCTACAAGCTTGAGAACAACACAGCTTATCTGCTGGCAGATTCGGATTTCTCGATGACAACTACCATGACCGCTTACGGTGATGTTCTGAAAAAGGCTTTCTCAAATGTGCTGGGCTTTGATGTTGATGTAAAGATACTTGTAAGGTCCAGAAGCGAAAAGGACGGTATAGAAAAGGACGCATCTCAGATAGAGGTCAAAACTGCTGATTTTTCTGATGATGTTAAAAACAGTCTGACCTTTGAAAACTTTATCAAGGGCAAATCTAACGATCTTGCTTATGCGTTCGCTATAGCTGTAGCTCAGAAATATGACGAAACAGAGCAGACCGATACTAACAAGACCTTCAATCCCCTTATCATTTACGGTGATTCGGGACTTGGAAAAACCCACCTTATGAAGGCTATCGAGCATGAGGTAACTAAAAATCACCCTGAGCTAAAGGTCATCTATACTACGGGTGAGTCTTTTATAAACGAGCTGGTAAAGGCAATAGAGTTCAAGAACACTATAAAGTTCCACGATAAATACAGAAATGCTGACTATCTTATGGTAGACGATATCCAGACGATCGCAGGCAAGGAGCGTATGCAGGAAGAATTTTTCCACACCTTCAACGACCTGTACAATGCAGGCAAGCAGATAGTTCTGACCTCTGATATCGCACCTTCAAAGATATCGAAGCTGCAGGACAGGATACTGACAAGGTTTTCTCTCGGAGTGCAGGTAGATGTAACAGCTCCCGATTTTGAGACCAGAATGGCTATAGTCAGGAAAAAGGCCGAGGCACTTGATCTTGTGCTTTCTGATAATGTAGTAAGGATAATAGCCGAGAAAATAAAGACTAATATCCGTCAGCTGGAGGGCACTGTCAACAAAATATGGGCTCTTACAACCTATACTAATGAAACTCCGTCAATTTCCATGGCTCAGAGAGTCATAAAGGAGATCATTATAGAAAACCACCCTGCCGAAATAACCGTAGACAGAGTACTTGAAGAGGTAGCACTTGCATTTGATGTTACGGCTGATGAGATAAAGTCAAAAAGCAGAAAAGCAAATATATCTCTTGCAAGAAAGGTATCAATATACATACTCAAGGAGGTCAAGGGTCTTACCTTTGTGCAGATAGGAAATATCCTTGATAAGAACCATTCTACTATGACTATCCACTATCAGGATATAGTAGACAGCTTTGAGACCAACAAGCAGTTCAAGGAGACAATTGATGATATCATCAAAAATCTGAAGGACAATTGATTGGACTTTTTCAACATTTTCAACAGACTTTTCAACTTTTTTCAAATTGCTGAGACCTGTTAAAGCATAGCTTTGCGGAGGTTTTCAGCAAAGAAGAGGAAAACTTTTCAAAGGTTTTGTTAAAAGAATTTCCATGATATTATTCTTTTCAACAAAAATCCTGTATTTTCTCAACAATCAACCGAGAAGTTTTCAAACATTCAACACCAAAAAAAGTTTTTGAAACGCCTTTGAAAAAATGTTGAAAACATTCTTAAAAGAAAAACACGTATTCAAGGGGCTTTGAAGCACTTTTTAACAAATCAACAGACCCTACTAATAATACTAAAATAAATATAGATATTATTGTTATTTTAGAAAGAGATTTTTCTGATTAGTTTCAGTTTTTAAGAAAAAGCTATTACCTAAAAAGTAGTTTATTTGAGTTATATAGAAAGTTTGGTGTTTTTATGAAGTTTATATGCTTAAGGAATACGCTTATCGATGCCATTACTAACGTTTCTAAGGCTGTATCGGACAGAACTAATATACCTTCTCTGGAGGGTATCAGGTTCAGACTCGAGGATTCTGTGCTGGAGCTTACAGGCTATGATCTGGAGCTTGGTATCAGAACCAATATTGCTGTGAGAAGTGAAGATAATGGCGATTTCGTAGCTAATGCAAAGCTGCTGCTTGATATCGTAAGAAGAATGGAAGAGGACGATATTCTTATTGAGGTTCTCGATAATATGCAGATAAATATTTCAAGCGGTAAGGCTCATACTTCGATTTTCGGCACCTCTGCAAGTGATTTTCCCGAGCTTCCCGCAAAGGACGATGAAACTGCACTGGTGATCTCTCAGCCTGTTCTGAAGGATATGATAATTCAGACAAGGTTTGCAGTAGCAAAGACTGATATAAAGCCAATACTGAAGGGTGAGCTTTTCAATATCGAAAACGGTGTGCTCGACCTTGTGGCTATAGACGGCTACAGACTTGCTATCAGATATGAGGCTGTTAAATGCACCGAGAATATGAAATTCGTTGTTCCGTCAAAGACACTCAACGATATAGTTTCTATCCTTGATGATAATGAAGATGATAATGTAAGCATCTATCTTTCAAAAAAGCATATAATCTTTGAGATAAACGGCTATATGGTATATTCAAGGCTTTTAGAGGGTGAGTTCCACCCGTATAAGTCATCTTTGCCGAAAACTCATAATACAGAGGTCATTGTTGACAGAAAAGAGCTTATAAATATTCTTGAAAGATCAATGATACTTATAAATGAGAGAACTCCCTCTCCTATCAGATGCTATTTTGAAAACAATATGCTGAGGATAAACTGCTCTACAGCAGTAGGTAAGCACAGCGACGAAATGGAGGTAGACCTCTCGGGTGAGAAGATAGAGATAGGCTTCAAATGCCAGTATCTGCTCGATCCGCTGAAGGTTATCAAGGAGGATAAGGTTAAGCTTCAGATGGGAGGAAGTCTCCTTCCGATGAAGATAATCCCTGTAGAAGGCGAGAGCTATACCTTCCTTGTACTGCCTGTAAGACTGCCAAAGGAATAAGCTATGGAGTATAAAAAGGTCGAGGTCACTATAAAGACCGAGTTTATAAAGCTTGATTCTCTGCTTAAATATGCGGGTCTCTGCGAAACGGGCGGTATAGCAAAGGAGATAATCGCTGAGGAGAGAATAAAAGTAAACGGTGAGCTCTGCACCATGAGGGGTAAGAAAATAAGACCGGGTGACAGAGTTCAGATCGACGAGATAAAGTCGGAGATAGTTGTTAAGTAATGTTTATAACTCATATAAGGGCTGACGGCTTTAAGAATCTGAAGCAGGTCGATATAGAGACTGATAAGAAGCTGAATATCCTCTGCGGAAAAAATGCTCAGGGAAAAACAAATCTGATAGAGGCTTTGTGGCTCTGCAGCGGAGTGAGATCATTCAGAAATACTAAGGACAAACGCATGATAGGTATTGACTGCGATATGATGTCCATAGATGTGAGCTTTCAGGACAGTGTAAGACAGCAGGATATTCACTACGCCTGTATGAAGAGCAATCTCAAAGAGAAGAATGTAACGCTTAACGGTGTGAAGCTTAAAGCTCCCTCAAAGCTGTTCGGAAGCCTTAACTGTGTGGTTTTTACTCCTGAGGATCTGGAGCTTTCAAAGGGATCTCCCGATAACAGACGGCGCTTTCTTGATTTATCTGTAGCACAGATAAAAAATTCCTACAGTCCGTTGATAGATAAGTATGAGGCTATAATAGATCAGAGAAATACTCTTTTGAAAAATATAGCCTATGGAAGGTCTGACAGGGCTGAGCTCGATATATGGGATATACAGCTTGCAAAGCTGGGAGCTTATATCTCGGTGCTAAGATATAACTATACGAAAAAGCTGAATATTTTTGCTTCAAGGCTGTATAATGAGATTTCAAACGGTGCTGAAAGGCTTGACCTTTTCTACAGCTCAACCGTATACAGTGATCTTGACGGGAGAACCGACTATAACGGTGAGCTCTACGAAGAATACTACAGAGTTTTGCAGGATAATTTAGAGGATGATATCCGCATGGGCTTTACCCAGAGGGGAATCCACAGAGATGATCTCGGAGGTAAGATAAACGGGCTTTTTGTTAGAGATTTTGCATCTCAGGGACAGCACCGATCAATAGCGCTGGTAATGAAGCTTGCACAGGCATATATCCTCGCTGAGGAGATAGATGACAGCCCTTGTATACTGCTTGATGATGTGCTTTCGGAGCTTGACCCTTCAAGACAGAGCTTTGTAGTTTCAAAAATACACGATATGCAGGTGTTTATAACCTGCTGTGACAGGAACTTCCCGTTTGAGCTGAACAGCGGAAAGCTATTTATAGTTGAAAATGGAAGAATAAGAGAGGAGAAGAGATAATGCTTCTTCATCTTGGAAATGACTATGCGGTGAATTCAAAAAGCATAGTCGGCATATTTGATATTGAGAACAGCTCAGTTTCGAGAGATACGAGGGATTTTCTTAATGCTGCCGCAAAATCCGACAGGGTGGTAAGCTGCAGCTATGAGATGCCTAAAAGCTTTATTCTCTGTGATAACGGCAGAGTGTATATTTCTCAGCTATCCTGTGCAACACTTCTCAAAAGATTTAACAGGTAATAATCCGCATTGGTGCGGTCAGACAGATAAAATGTTTGGAACAGTGTTCTGTTTCTGACAAGGAGGTCAATATGGAAAAAAACAATGAGATCGAGATCGAAAACACCGAACAGATCTCAGCAATCGACAAGGACAATAACTATGACGAAAATCAGATACAGGTCCTTGAGGGTCTTGAAGCGGTAAGAAAGAGACCGGGTATGTACATCGGCTCTACAGGACCGAAGGGACTGCATCATCTGGTTTATGAGATCGTTGATAACGCTATCGACGAGGCTCTTGCAGGCTACTGCACGCTCATAAATGTAGAACTTCTGCCGGGCAATATTGTCAGAGTTACCGATAACGGACGTGGTATTCCTACAGGTATACACCCGAAGGAGAAGATTTCTGCGGCTACAGTTGTTTATACTATCCTCCACGCAGGCGGAAAATTCGGCGGCGGCGGATATAAGGTAGCAGGAGGTCTTCACGGAGTTGGTGCGTCTGTTGTAAATGCACTGTCAGAATACCTTGAGCTGACTGTCTATGACGGTGAGCATATCCATTTCCAGCGCTTTGACAGAGGTAATTACAGCGAGCCTCTTAAGGTTATCGGAGATACCGATAAGACAGGTACTTCCGTCCTCTTCAAGCCCGACCCTGAGGTTTTCCTCGAAACCACAGAGTTTGATTATGAGGTGCTGTTAAAGAGACTCAGAGAACAGGCTTTCCTTAATGCAGGTATAAAGATCATTTTTGAGGACAAGCGTGATGAGAATAATCCTGTAGGAGAAACTCTCCACTATGAGGGCGGTATCAGACAGTTTGTAGAGCATATTCACAAGACAAGAGGTGTTGAGCCGCTGTCCGAAGAGGTCATCTATGTAAACGGCATGGAGGGCGATACCTTCGCAGAGATTGCTTTGCAGTATAATGACACCTATAATGACCTTATACTGTCATTTGCAAACAATATCCATACTCCCGACGGAGGTACTCACGAAACAGGCTTCAAAAATGCCCTCACTAAGGTCATAAACAGCTACGGCAAGAAGTTCGGCTACCTTAAAGATGAAGAAAAGCTCATGGGTGATGACGTTCGTGAGGGTCTGACAGCGATAGTTTCGGTAAAGCTTACAAACTGTGAGTTTGAGGGTCAGACTAAAGGACGTCTCGGAAACCCAGAGGTTAGACCCTTTGTTGATAAG
Organism: uncultured Eubacteriales bacterium; assembly: GCA_900318545.1. Classification (GTDB taxonomy): domain Bacteria; phylum Bacillota; class Clostridia; order Oscillospirales; family Ruminococcaceae; genus Hominimerdicola. Next base: position 240 of record ONLC01000041.1, on the reverse strand, counting down.
CTCGTTACCGAGAAGCTTATGAATTACTTTGAGGAAAACCCGACAGTAGCTAAAACTATTTTTGATAAATCAGTACAGGCTAAAAAAGCAAGAGAGGCCGCAAAGAAGGCAAGAGAGCTCACAAGAAGAAAGAGCGCTCTGGAATCCTCTTCGCTGCCCGGAAAGCTTGCTGACTGCTCCGAAAGAGATGCAGAGCTCACAGAGATCTACATCGTAGAGGGAGACTCTGCGGGAGGCTCT
>ONLC01000228.1 GCA_900318545.1 uncultured Eubacteriales bacterium | reverse complement strand
ACTATCTCGCAGAGCTCCTTTCCGTAATCGTCCCGGAGAGGAGCATTTATTATCACGCAGTCAAGCTCAGTGTTTGTGACTGTACGCTTTGCATCGGTGGCTGTCTCGGCAACGCTTATTCTGCAGCCGCTGTAAAGCTCTTTTATAAGCTTTGTCAGCACGCCCACAGCCTGACTGCCCGAGGACACTATCAGTATGCGTTCCATACACGCTTCTCTCCTTTCATAAGTTTTTCGGAAGCTTATTTCTCCCTGTCAAGCTCCATCATCATAAGCGACAGGAACAGTATCGGCAGTGAGAGCCATATAGTTTTCACACCGAGGTGCGGTGTTATCTGTCCGCAGATGCCTGCTCCCATGGCAAACACGGCTATAACTCCGAAATAGTGGAGTGCGGTATCCCTGTAGGAGCGTTTTTTCGTCCTGATGTATTCGCTGAACGAGGTTACGGCACTTCGGATATTGCCGATACACATTGTGCTTGCATAGGCGTTTCCGCTGACAGTCCTGAAAGACTGCACCTGCATAGCACAGGAAAGCGACACAAGACAGTTTGCCGAAAGGTTCAGGCTTTGCGGAAAGAAGCCCACTGCCGTCATTATGAGCATCTCGATAATAAGGACTATCTGCCGCCAGTGCAGCTTTTTTGACTCCTTAAACTTAACCTGAATCCATTCTGCAATAAAAATACCTGCCGCAAAGGATATAAGCGGTATCAGGTGTCTTAGAGCTGCCGTCCACCTGCCGTCTATGAACTCGGTACTCATAAGGACTACGTTTCCTGTCTGTGCGTTTGCAAAGACCTGATCTCTCAGAAGATAGGTGTATGCGTCCTGAAAGCCGCCGCAGAATGCAAGCAGAGCCGCCAGCACAAAGGCCTCTGACATCTGGTGCTGAGCTGTAAGCCTGCGTTTTAGGTTTTGTCGGTCCATAAAAAGATCTTCCCGTCAGATAAAATTGAAATAGTGCTGTCTGTCGAAGGCCTGCTTATCCTCAGAGCTCTGATACTCGCTCCACAGCCTGCGTCTGTTGCGGAGGTAGCACTCGAAAAAGTCCTCGGGGATAAGGTCTCTGAGAAATTCGCTCTTTTCAGCCTTGGTTATTGCCTCACCGAGATCTCTCGGCAGGCTGTTAAGTGCAGCTTTCTCCTCCTCGGACATGGAGCTGTAGGGCTTCTCTATCGGCGGACAGAGCTTTTTGCTCTCTATCGCACCCTCAAGACACGCATAAATGAGCAGTCCTATCGCAAAATAAGGATTGCAGGAATTATCAGGCGACCTGAGTATCAGGCCATTTTCCTTGCGGCCTCTTTTAAGGGTACGCAGAAACTGCGAATAGTTCGCCTTTGACCAGCCCACATAAGCAGGTGCAAGTCTGTCTCCGAAACGGCTGTAGGAGTTGGTTGTCGGGTCAAGGAGGAGGGTGATCTCGCTTGCCCTGTCAAGTATGCCTGCTATCATGCTGGAGGCTTCCTCGGAGAGCATATCAAGCTTCGGATCGAAGATGTTTTCGGTGCCCTTCATGCACATAAGCGTTATATGCAGTCCCGAGCCGAAGGTATCGGGCAGGGGCTTCGGCATAAAGCTTGCGTAAAGACCGTTTCTGTCAGCCATAGTTTTAACTACGTTTTTGAAGGTCACAAGGTTGTCTGCCGCCTGCAGGGGCGATGCATACATGAAGTCAACCTCGTTCTGCCCGGGGCCATGCTCATGGCGTGAGCTTTCGGGCATTATATCCATTTTCTCCAGTGTCAGGCAGATATCACGGCGAAGGTTCTCGCCCTTATCATTCGGAGCACAGTCACAGTAGCCTGCCTGATCGAGAGGAATGTCAGTGGGGCGGTCATTCTGATCTTTCTCAAAGCAGTAGAACTCGCAGGAGGTGCCTATCCTGAAGTTATAGCCCTTTCCTGCGGCATAATCGACCGCATTTTTAAGGAAGAAACGGCCGTCACCCTCAAAGGCGGTGCCGTCCTCGTACCTTACATGGCAGAAAAACCGCACTACCCTTCCGTGCTGGGGTCTCCACGGGAGCAGAGCCATAGTATCGGGGTCAGGGAATATCTTCAGGTTGCAGTACTCCGCACCTAAAAAGCCCGACTCATCAGAGGTGCTGAACGTAAGCCCCGAACGGAACACCTCGCTCAGCATTCCCGACAGTATAGATATAGTCCTCAGATTTCCGAAAACATCGCAGAACATGAGCTTTACGAACTTGACATCGTTCTCCTCACAGAACTGCAGTACCTCCATTTCGGTGTATTTCATTTTGCATACACTCCTTCCGGCAGCATTGTTAGTTTTAGTATACCACATTTTTCCGACCTTTTCAAGGGGGGAAGCTCTATATCACAGCTGCGGCAGACAGCATATTGTATAAAAGTTATACTCAGATGCGAGGTGTTTTCAAGGGCTTCTCACGAAGTTTTCATAAGGAGAAATTTTTTTACAGAATTCTTAAAAATCTATTGACAAATGCTGTCGGTTCGTGTACAATTATAAGTGGGTAATTATTTGTATTTTTGCAGATAATCGGAAAATCAAGTCGGTTTACGCAGAAGGGTGAAGATCATGGAGCAGGACGGACCAAACCGAAGTCTCGGAAGGTTCTTTTTAAGGGCAGGGCTCAGGCTTATGGGCGTCAAGGGCGAGCAGAAACGTGCTCTGACCGAGGAGGAAATACTCCTTATGGTCAATGAGGGCGGCGAGTCGGGCGTTATTGAGGAGAGCCAGGCTGAAATGATAAGCAATATCTTCGATTTTGACGATATCGAGGTGCGTGAGGTAATGACTCACAGGACTGAGATGATCGCTATAGAGGATAACCGCCCTGTAACAGAAGCGATAAAGCTCATCATTGATGAGGGCTTTTCAAGGATACCTGTGTACCATGAAAATAATGACAATATCTGCGGAGTGGTATTTGCGAAGGATCTGCTGAGGCTTGTTCTTGATGACAGCGGAAAGGACTCCCCTGTCAGCGAATTTATGAGAGAGATCATGTTCGTGCCCGAAAGCAACAAGTGCGGTGAGCTGTTTGAGCAGTTTACTACCGAGAGAGTGCAGATAGCGGTCGTAGTTGATGATTACGGCGGGACCGCAGGAATTATCACTATGGAGGATCTGCTGGAAACGATAGTCGGGAGTATTCAGGACGAATACGATGACGAGACCGAGGAGATAATAAAGCTGAGCGACGGAAAGCTCGAGGTGCTGGGCACGGCAGGCTGCGAAGAGGTAATGGAAGCACTCGGAAAAGAGTATGACGGAGATTACGACACTATCGGCGGCTTTGTGACGGAGCTGCTCGGACATATTCCTGAGGACGGCGAAAC
>ONLC01000049.1 GCA_900318545.1 uncultured Eubacteriales bacterium | reverse complement strand
ATTCTCAATAAAGCAAACTGTGATCTTGTTGTTGTTTGCATCTCTTACGACCTCGAGCTCAAGCTCCTCCCAGCCGAAAATGCACTCCTCAACAAGAACCTGTCCGACCAGACTTGCCTGCAATCCTCTTGCACAAACGACCTTAAGCTCATCTACATTGTAGACCATACCGCCGCCTGCTCCGCCCATTGTATACGCAGGACGAAGAACAACAGGGTATTTAAGCTCCTCAGCGATCTTTACAGCCTCATCAACGCTGTATGCTACCTGGCTCTTAGGCATTCCGATGCCAAGCTCTTTCATTGCGTTCTTGAACTCGATCCTGTCCTCGCCTCGCTCGATAGCATCGACCTTAACACCGATGACCTGTACATTGTATTTCTTCAATACTCCTGCCTTATCAAGCTCAGAACAGAGATTAAGACCTGACTGACCGCCCAAATTAGGAAGCAGTGCGTCCGGTCTTTCTTTGTCAATGATTTGAGTAAGCCTGTCAAGATTGAGAGGCTCTATGTAAGTAATATCAGCTACGTCGGGGTCCGTCATGATAGTTGCGGGGTTAGAATTGACAAGCACGATCTCATAACCGAGATTTCTGAGTGCCTTACAAGCCTGAGTTCCCGAATAATCAAACTCACAAGCCTGACCGATAATGATAGGGCCTGAACCGATTATCATGATCTTATTGATATCCTGTTTCTTTGGCATATAAAAAACTCCTTACTGAAAATCTTTCAAATACTATAATAACATAATTCGAGAAAAATTGCAAGACGTATTTGCAAAATCTTTCAAAAAATTAAAAAAGAGACCATTTTCAGGTCTCTTTCTTAATATCAGAGGCTCTCATAAAGAGCTACATAGTCCTTTGCCGATTTCTTCCAGCTGAAGTCCTGCTTCATACAGGTATTAACAAGGTTGCTCCACTTCATTCTGTCATCGTAGTAAGCTCTTGCACGAACGCAGGCATCAAGCATATCATGAGCATTATATGCCTTGAAGGTAAAGCCGTTTCCGCCCTTATCTCCTGCATCATGAATACTGTCTCTTAGTCCTCCTGTCTCTCTGACGATAGGAACCGTACCGTAACGGCAGGCTATCATCTGAGCAAGGCCGCATGGCTCACTCTGAGAAGGCATAAGGAACATATCTGCACCTGCATAGATCTGTCTTGAAAGCTCGGGTACAAAGCCAAGTGTAAGTCCTACTCTGTCGGGATAGCGATAATGCATCTCTGAGAAGAAGTCCTCATATATCTTTTCACCTGAGCCGAGTATTGCAAACTTAAAGCCAAGGTTTATAATGTCCTCGAACACATATTTGATAAGGTCAAGTCCCTTATGAGAAACAAACCTTGTAACTATGCCGATAACAGGCTCCTTGCCCTGTGACATTCCCATACGTCCGAGCAAATCATGCTTACAGGCTTGTTTGCCAAGCTTGTTTTTCAGACTGTAGTTCTTTGCAATAACAGGATCCTTTGAAGGATCATAGATATTCATGTCAATTCCGTTCAGAATACCGCAGAGCTTATGCTGCTTTGTGCAAAGCTCTCTGTCAAGGCCGTGAGAATACCACGGGTCGAGTATCTCCCATGCATAGCTTGGTGACACTGTAGTTACCTTGTCGCTGACCTCAATCGCAGCCTTCATAAAGTTCACGTCACCGTCATAGGTCAGAAGATCAGTGTGATAAAGCGGTATTCCCATAATATCATTGATAAGCTCAAGACCGTATCTTCCCTGATACTGGATATTATGGATAGTAAAAACTGTTTTTATATCCTCGAAGCCCGGCTGATAGCGATAGAAAATATCATAATAAACAGGCACGAGAGCTGTCTGCCAGTCATTGGCATTGATTATCTGCGGTTTGAAGTCGATATATCTGAGAAGCTCCAGGACAGCACGGGAGAAGAAGATAAATCTCTCTGCATCATCATAGAAGCCATAAAGCCCGTTTCTCATAAAGTAGTACTCATTATCGAGAAGATAATAGGTAACTCCGTTCATTACACCTACAAAAACACCGCAGTACTGGTTTCTCCATGCAACAGGAACTGTAAAATTTGTAAAGTAGCTTACCTTGTCTTTGAGCTCCTGCCTGATGCTGCTGTAGTAGGGTATAACTACCCTGCAGTCATGTCCTGCCTCATTAAGTGCCGCAGGAAGCGAGCCTGCTACGTCTGCTAGTCCGCCCGATGCGATAAAAGGCAGAGCCTCACTGGCTGTATAAAGTATATTCATGTTCCGACCTCCTTTATTGGTATACAACAATCCTCTATCGGCTCATCGAACCGATAGAGGACGTCTGAAACGTTCAGTAATTATACCGATGCGCCCTTTCCTACATACATAGGATATTCGGGTGAGCTTGTAAGGATATGGTTATCGCAGATATTAACATTCTTATCAGTGATAAGGTAATTAAGCTCTCCATTGTCACCTACTACTGTGTCCTGCATAAGGATACAGTTCTTGACCTTTGCTCCCTTTCCTACCTTAACGCCTCTGAAGAGTACGCTGTTCTCTACCTCGCCCTCGATAATACAGCCGTCAGCTATGAGTGAGTTCTTAACTGTGCAGTCAAGATCATACTTAGCAGGTGCATTGTCGCTGACCTTGGTATAGATAGATCTCTTGGGAACGAAAAGCTTCTGAGCGTTCTGAGGATCGAGAAGCTTCATATTTGCAGCAAAGTAGCTGGAAACACTGTTGAGCTTAGAGAAGTAGTTCTCATACTCATATGTCATGATCTTGAGATCTCTGCATCTGTCCTGAAGAATATTTCTTTCAAAACTTACAAGGCCTCTTGCCATTGAGTCTTTGATGGTCTCTGTCAGGAAATCCATAGACATTACAAACATATTAAGGCTCATCGTGCAGGAGCCGCTGATCTCGGGAGTGATAAGAACAGAGCTTACTCTGCCCTCAGCATCAGTATTCAGAACCGTTGCTGTCTTTGTCTCCTCAGACGAGTAAACGCCTGTATGAACAACTGCTGTGATATCAGCTCCGCTTGCAATATGCTGAGCAACTATCGGCTTGTAGTCGATATTTGTAACAACATCGCAGTCAGAAAGAACAACATACTTAGCTCTCGAGCACTTGATGAAGCTCATAGCACCATAAAGTGCTTCTATTCTGCCTCTGTAGAGAGTGCTCTCAACATTTCCGAACGGCGGAAGAATAAACAGACCGCCCTTCTTTCTTGCGAGGTCCCACTCTCTTGCCGATCCGAGGTGATCGAGCAGAGACTGATAATTCGACTTGGTGATAACTCCGATCTCGCTGATTCCGCTGTTTACCATATTGGAAAGCGGGAAATCTATAAGGCGGTATCTTCCGCCGAAGAGAACGGAACCCATTGTTCTGTTTTTAGTTATATCTCCGAGAGTCGTGTCATGCATATTTGCGAAAACAAGACCCAGTACATTACCCATATTTACATCCATGATTACTCGGTCCTTTCTTAAATATTTTCATAAATAATCGCCTTCGGAGCGACATTTGCACCTTCGGAAACAGTAATGTTATTGCCGACTACAGCAACGCCCCACTGATCCTTATCGGTAATTGTTTCAGGTCTTGCACCTATCTGAGCGTTCTCTCCGACTACAGAGTTCTCACCCACGATAGCATACTCTACCTTAGCACCCTTTTTGATAACAGCACCCGGCATGAGGATAGAGTCATATATCTCAGCACCCTCCTCAACTACAACACCGTCAGAGATCATTGAGAACTCTACCGAGCCGTTGATAACGCAGCCCTCTGTTACCATAGAGTTCTGTATCTGGGCATTCGGTCCGATGCTCTGAGGCGGCATAACAGGGTTTCTCGAATAGATCTTCCATGAGGGATCGTAGAGGTCAATCGGAATGTTCGGATTGATAAGGTCCATATTAGCTTCCCACAGGGAGTCTATAGTTCCTACGTCCTTCCAGTAGCCGTCAAACCTGTAAGCTACGAGCTTCTCGCCTGCTTCTCTCATATCAGGGATAATGTTCTTACCGAAGTCCTTGGAAGCTTCCTTATCCTCTTCATTAGCTATGAGGTAAGCCTTGAGCTTGCTCCATGTAAATATGTAGATACCCATTGATGCCAGCGTCGATCTCGGATTCTTAGGCTTCTCCTCGAAATCGATGATATTATCCTGATCGTCTGTAATCATAATACCGAAACGTGAAGCCTCTTCCTTAGGAACATCGAGAACTGCGATAGTAGCAGCAGCCTCTTTCTCCTTGTGGAAGTTGAGCATCTTGTTATAGTCCATCTTATAGATGTGGTCACCGGAAAGAACCACTACATATTCAGGGTCATATCTTTCTATGAAGCTGATATTCTGATAGATAGCATTTGCAGTACCGGAATACCAGTCAGCACCTGATGCAGTCTGATAAGGAGGAAGAACATGAACTCCTCCATGTATCCTGTCAAGATCCCAAGGCTGACCGTTGCCAATGTACTCATTAAGTACGAGAGGCTGATACTGAGTAAGAACGCCGACTGTATCTATGCCTGAATTGATACAGTTAGAAAGGGGAAAGTCGATAATACGATATTTTGCACCGAACGGAACCGCAGGCTTAGCAACATTCTGAGTCAGAGCATAAAGTCTGCTGCCCTGTCCGCCTGCAAGAAGCATTGCGACACATTCTTTTTTGTTGAACATATAAATTCACCCACCATTGATTAATTATTATTCAGCCTTTTTGGCTGTAGACTTTTTTGAGGAAGCTTTCTTTGCCTTTGCAGGCTTTTCAGCAGACTCTGCCTTTTTTCTGGGCTTAGGAGCCTTTTTTATTGTAAAGTACATACAAGAGAAGGCAGGGATATCAATGCAGACAGACTGCTCAAAGCCGTGCATACCAACGTCCTCGGACTTTACGGTCTTGTTTGCATAAGGCGAGCCGTCAGCCGACGAAGAATTAAACACCTCGGTATAGGAGCCCTTATAAGGAACGCCAAAGCAGTAATTCTTTCTCTCAACAGGAACAAAGTTGCAGACAACGATTATCTCATTGCCCTTCTCATCAAATCTGCGGAAGATTATGATACTCTGCTTGAAGTCATCATTCGATATCCAGCTGAAGCCCTCCCAAGAGAAGTCTCTCTGCCAGAACTGAGGATGATCAAGATAGAAGTGATTGAGCTTCTTTGAGAACTCAAGATAATTACGGTGATTCTCATACTCATCAACCAGGAACCACTCAAGACCGTTCTCATAATCCCACTCTCTGAACTGAGCAAAATCTGCACCCATAAACAGAAGCTTTTTACCCGGATGAGCCATCATATAAGCCATGAACAGCTTGCACTGTGCAAACTTGTTGTTGACATCTCCGCCATACATCTTATTAACCAGCGATGCCTTTCCGTGAACTACCTCATCATGCGAGATCGGCAGGATAAAGTTCTCAGAGAATGCATAGAAGAACGAGAATGTCAGCATATCATGGTGGAATGCCCTGTCTATCGGGTCAAGTGCCATGTATTTTAGCATATCGTTCATCCAGCCCATGTTCCACTTGAAGTTGAAGCCAAGTCCGCCGTCAGATGCAGGCTTAGTTACCATAGGCCATGCAGTGGATTCCTCTGCTATCATAAGTGCTTTCGGATTTCTTGCAAACACAGCGGTGTTCAGGTCTCTGAAGAAGTCAACAGCTTCAAGGTTTTCCTTTCCGCCGTACTTGTTCGGGGTCCACTCACCGTCTCTTCTGTCATAATCAAGATAAAGCATAGATGCAACAGCATCAACTCTGAGTCCGTCAATATGATATTTCTCAAGCCAGTAAAGAGCATTCGAGATAAGGAAGGATTTTACCTCTCCCTTAGAGTAATCAAACACTCTTGTTCCCCATGTAAGGTGATCGGCCTTTTTCCTGTCAGAATACTCATAGGAAGGTCCGCCGTCAAACTCAAACAGACCTGCCTCATCTCTCGGGACGTGAGCAGGAACCCAGTCAAGGATAACCCCTATACCTGCCTGATGGAACATATCGATCATCTTCATGAATTCATGAGGAGTCCCGAATCTTGAAGAAGGAGCATAATAACCTATCCCCTGATAGCCCCACGAGCCGTCAAACGGAAATTCAGCCAGCGGCATAAACTCAATATGAGTGTAGCCCATATCCTTAATATAAGGAATGATAGTCTCTGCAAAGCGTGAATAAGAATAGTACTTACCGTCAGTGCAGGTTTTCCAGGAATTAAGGTGTACCTCATATATATTCATAGGACTGTTGTAGATGTCCTTCTTCTCTTTATCCTTTTGCCATTGCTTGTCCGCCCACTCGTAGCCGTCAATTTCAAAAATCTTCGAGCCTGTATCGGGTGCAACCTCCATGTGTGTTCCATAAGGGTCGCATTTATAGTGGGTCTTACGGTCGCAGCCATAAACGCAGTACTTATAGGTATCAAACGTTTTAAGCCCCGGGACAAAGCACTCCCATATCTCGGAATTGCCAAGGAGCTCCATTTTGTTGGCATTCTCGTCCCAGTTATTGAAATCCCCTACCAGAGAAACTCCGCTTGCATGAGCAGCCCAGACTCTGAAGTAATATCCGTCTGCTCCGTCTTTATTTCCCTTATGGCAGCCCAGAAACCTGTAGGTCTCATAGTTGGTACCGTTGTGAAATAAATAGAGCGGAAGCTCATAATCCTTGGGAACATAATCTATCATAGGTCAGCCTCCTTATTTGTTTATTTCAGGATATACACTATACCCCACATATATTGTAATCTTTTTTTTAATATTTTGCAATAGTTTTAGTACTTATTTTCATATTCTCACAGATTTCAACTCTGCCAATTGTATATTTTGAACAATAAAATATGGAACATTTTGCCAATTAACGCAATCGTCAACGTTTTACAAGTCTTGCACCTATAACTGTGACGTCATCGCGCCTTTCACCGGGTGCTTTTACGGCGGCATTTATCCCTATCTTTCTGACAAGCTCTTCAAGCGGCTGAGGCTCATCTCCTTCGCTTGCTGCAAGCCTTGCGGCAGCGGCCTCTGATACACCGTCAGAGAACACTATAACAGTATCTCCCTCAAAGAGCTTGACCTCCGTAACGTTCGGAGGACAGTCGTTCAGTATTCCGGGAGGAAAAGCCTGACCGCCTATCGCACCTGCTCCGCCGTCACGGCAAAGAAGGCTCTTAGCTGCACCTGCTTTAAGGAATCTTGCACTTACAGCCGAGAGGTCAATACGAACAATATCAAGTGTTGCGAAGGATTCCTCCCAACCTTTTACTCTGAGCAAAGAGTTTATAAGTCCATGTGCAGTCTCCATAGACATACCCGAGCTAATAAGCCTTGTAACAAGGCTTACCGAGAACATAGAATCCAGTCTTGCCCTTTTTCCTGTTCCCATGCCGTCTGAAAGAACAATATACTTTCTGTAAGGGGTATCCGAGAAAAGCTCAAAGCTGTCACCCGAGTACTCCTCACCCGATGAAGCACAGTAGCTTTTGACTTCAAGCTCGTATTTGGGCTCTTCACAAAAGCTCATACGTGTCATGCCGTCAAATTCTGTTATTGAGGGCAATGAAAGGTCACAGTCAGCTATATCAGAAAGGGCTGCGGTAAGGCGTGCAAGATCACCCTTGAAGCTTGCCGTAAGATAAATATCAACGCATCTGATATAGCTGTTATCAACATAAACACAGGCCTTTACATTCGGATATCCAAGATCATTGAAATGATCTCTCACAGCTGCCGAAAGCCCCGAATCTACACTTCTGACACTGCCTACTCTGAACGACAAATCTGCAAGCATTCCCTCCATAGTTGAGAGCTGCTGAGATAAAAGCTCCCGCATTTCACGCACTCGGAGAAGCTCTGCCTTTTCTCCGAGCATCTGCTCGTGGAGCAGATTGTACGAATGGTGCATATATGCCTTTCTGATACAGTCGGGCAGACGGTTTGTTATATCGAGTATGCTTACAGAATTATAAGTATTGGCTGTTTTATCGAGAGCCTTGAAAGCCTCTGCAGAAGCTTTGTTTTTCAGGTGGCAGAGCTCATAAAGCTCACAGTCGGTGCAGACAACCGCCTTTACTCTTGAGGACAGTTTGTCCTCTCTTGAACGCCTGTCGATAGCATCGGTAACCAGTGTAAGCTGTGTTCTTATTGACGATAATGTACGAGATGCAACAGACAGCTTCGCAGATGTGGACTGACCCGCCACATTTGCTGCTCCCTCTATGCCGACCACACGTTTCAGAAGATTTTTTAATACTGACTGCGGTACAGAAACGAATACAAGAGCTCCGACTACAAGATCAGCAAACATTGTGAATGTATCACCATTTACACCAATAGCTACAAGACTTACAAGCGACGATATCAGAAATACAAGAGCTGTCAGCAATGAGCCAAATCTTATAAAGGCCCCGCAGATAAGCCCTGAGGTAGCTAAAAGGAGCGAATTCTGTGCAAGAGGAGGCGTGGACAAAATCACTCCGCAGGCAGTAAGAGAACCCACTACCGCACCTCCGATATTGCGAAAGCGCTTTACGGATAAGAGAAGGCAGGCTGTACCGAAAATTCTTCCTATATTCAGAATCGGCACAGGAAGTGCTGTAAGAGATGATACTGCCATAATATAAAGAATAGCTATGAATACTCCGTTCAGGCCCGAAATATCCACCGCTCCGCTTCTCCGGAACCTGTCTCGTACAGTTGATGCCACAAAAACAATACAGCCGCACATCAGAGCGTTTATCATTCTGAGCGAGGCTGTATATGTATCAGATGGCATTGCGACCGACATAACGCAGCCGAAAAGAAGCATAGAACCTGCTGCCAGAGCTGCATCAAAGACCGGTTCACGCCGCTGCCCCTGCGGATAAAAAACTCTGACCGCCGCAACAGCCAATATTGAAGCCAGCTGAACTATACCGCCAGTTAAGCTGCCGGAAAGCAGGTAAGAGAGTGCACTACCCATAAAGGCTGATATGATGTGACCTCCCGAAACTGCGGCAACTGCAACATTTACCGATGACGGGAAACCTATGATCTTTCCGAATGAGGCTGTAAAGGAGATCAGGAAAACCAAACATGAGTTTCCTAATTGAACTGCCCTGCTGCGACTTAGTTTTAGAATCTGACGTTCTGTCTGCATTTTTATACGACCTTTCTTTCATTTACTGCTCCCGTTCAGAAAAACGCTGTCAGAACGGTTGGTAATTTCCATTCTAACAGCATCAGCAAGCGAAAGATGTCGCAAAGAGTATCTGCATTAAAAATATTTCAGTACAAATTATCGTACAGTTAAATAAGACTTTTCAAATTCTCGGAAAACAAAACAAACTGCTCCATTGTAAGCTGCTCGGGGCGGACAGTAAGAGGAAGGCCGCTGTCCTCTAAAGCCCTCGAAACAAGTCCCTTATCAACAGAGAGACCCGATGCAGCAGAGTTCACAAGAGTCTTTCTTCTCTGCGAAAATGCAGCTCTGACAGTTTTGAAGAAGAATGCTTCATCGGTAACACCCTCGGGAGTTTTCTCTTTAATATCCAGCCTGATAACACAGCTGTCTACATTCGGTGCAGGCATAAAGCTGCCCCTTGACACATTAAACAGAACCTTTGGATCACTGTAGTATCTTACAGCAACAGTGCCGCCTCCTTTTGCACCATGACAGTTATCGACTTTACAGGAAGCCTTTGCTCTAAAAGCGACATTATTATAGGTGATGTGATATAATACGGCAAATTTGCACATACTGCTACATCAAGCCCTTGAAATTCATCAGCTATCAGCTTTTTGAGATCTACCTTCAGAACATCATCATTTATGACCTTTATATTATCATGCTCGGACAATGTTTCTTCAAGCACAGGCATAAGCCTTGTATCTATCTCGACCGCAACTACCTTGTCAGCACGTTTTGCAAGCTCATTTGTAAGAACTCCTATTCCCGTGCCTATCTCTATCACTCCGAAGCCCTCTTTTGCATTGCCCATTTCGGCTATTCTCGGACATACAGAGGGATTAACCAGAAAGTTTTGTCCGAGAGACTTTGAAAAAGTAAAGCCGTGACGGCTTAGTATATTTTTTATCGTTCCGATATTTGAAAGATTATCCATTTTCTTCACCTTTGACAGTTTTTTCTATGAAATTATAGCACAATGCAGGATTTCTGTCAATCACGAAGAGAATTAAAAAGATTTTCCGGGAAATAATATCATAAAGTGAGGTGATACAATGAAAAAACGAAGCTATTCTCAGGGCGAGGAGCTGCCTCTCGGACTGTCAATGTGTATGGCTCAGAATCCTTATGCTTACGGCTGTTTTGCAAGGCTTTCAAACGAGGAAAGACGCAGTCTTATCAGCAAAGCCGAAAAAGCACGGGATCTCGGGCAGATAAATGATATGGTCTCGGGAATGGTAAACGGAACCGACTCTCAGCCTAATTTTTACAGAGGATTAATGTAGCTGTTGACAAGTTGTTAAATTTCACAATAAATTCAATATTAATTGATGTAAATTTTATATGAAAAGGTGTTGAAATTTAAGAGCAAATATTGTAAAATAGTAGATGTGGGAACGTCGTCTCAGACGGCTGACTGATTACACTCACGATCGAGGAGAAGGCTATGGCTTTGACAGCATTTGTAGGGTCAGATTCATATTTACTCGGCAGAATCCGCATTGTATACGGAAACTGTCTTGATTTTATGCATTCTCATACGGTAAAAGTGCGTAAAAACCAAACTGCAACACTATAGTTGCAGTTTTTTTGTTATAACACTATCAAGAAAATCTGAACGGAGGAGCTTTATGTGGGATAACAGCTTTGATTCAGAGCAGATCGAAAAGAAACAGCTTGAATATGACAAAATGTCAGCGGTCGGTCTAAAAAAGCTCAGGATAGTGTCAGCTCTTGATATAGCAGCGCTTCTTTTGCATATAGCATCGACCGGCATTATGTCAGCTGCTGTTATCATTATTATCCTTTCTCTGATGATGGTTTGTATTTATGCCCTGGCAAAAGATCTGGATATCGGGTTCTATTCTTTTTGTGCAGCTACACTATTCTCTACAGCTATTTTTATTGCAGATTGTTATAAGATCATACCTCTGATCGCTTTGGCACTGGATGATAATACAAGCTTGGATATGCTTCTTGAGGTCGCAGCAAGATCTGCTTTTATGATATGCTATCTTGTAACGGTCAAGTATCTGTTCACAGATAAGCATATTCACTGCTGGAAGAATTTCAGACGAAGCAGACAACATACAGCTAATTATTTAGAAAAGGATTGATATAAAATGAAAAAAGTTGCAGTCATCATGGGTTCAGACAGCGATTTTCCCGTTGTAAAAAAAGCTCTTGAAGAGCTCAAGGCTTACGGTGTTGAGTTTGAATGCCATGTTATGTCAGCACACAGGTCTCCGGCACTTGCGGCTGAGTTTGCTGACAAGGCTAAGGAAAACGGCTTCGGTGTTATTATTTGCGCCGCAGGAATGGCAGCTCATCTGGCGGGGGTCATCGCCGGACACACCACACTGCCTGTTATCGGCATACCGTGCAAGAGTTCAAACCTTGACGGACTGGACGCACTTCTTGCAACAGTTATGATGCCAAGCGGTATTCCTGTTGCTACGGTTGCTGTTGACGGTGCCAAGAATGCGGCAATACTTGCTATTCAGATACTCGCACTCTCCGATGAGGTGCTGGCTACTAAGCTTGAAAAAGCTAAGCAGCAAATGCTTGAAGGCGTCATTGCAAAGGACAAGGCTCTTCAGGAGCAGATCGATCTACTTTAAGTTAAATACTGAGCATAGGTTCAGAAATCATATTTAGGAGGAATTTATCATGGCAGATGTAATCAAGGGCGAGCAGCTCTACGAAGGAAAGGCAAAGAAGGTATTCGCAACTAACGATCCCGATCTCGTTATCGTTGACTACAAGGACGATGCTACGGCATTCAACGGCGAAAAGAAGGGCACTATTGCCGGCAAGGGCGTTATCAACAACAAGATGACAAACTATATGTTCAAGCTTCTTGAAAAAGAGGGCGTTCCTACTCACCTTGTTGAGGAGATCTCCGACAGAGAGACTATAGTTAAGAAAGTAGAGATCGTTCAGCTTGAAGTTATCATCAGAAACGTTGCAGCAGGAAGCTTCTCCAAGAGAATGGGCGTTGAAGAGGGCACAAAGCTCCTTACTCCTATACTTGAATTCAGCTACAAGAACGATGATCTCGGTGACCCGTTCATCAATGACTATTATGCTCTTGCACTTGGTATCGCTACTAAGGAAGAGCTCGACAAGATCGCTGAGTATGCTTTCAAGGTAAACGAGTTCATGGTCAAGTTCTTCAAGAACATCAATATTGATCTTATTGATTTCAAGATCGAATTCGGAAGATTTCACGGACAGATCCTTCTTGCTGATGAGATCTCGCCTGACACCTGCCGTTTCTGGGATTCAACTACTCATGAGAAGCTTGACAAGGACAGATTCAGAAGAGATATGGGCGGCGTAGAGGAAGCTTATCAGGAAATGATTAAGAGAGTTATGGGAGAATAATTCATGGGCGGTTTTTTCGGCGCAGTTTCGTCTAACGACTGTATACAGGACGTTTTCTTCGGAACTGACTATCATTCACATCTTGGAACAAGAAGAGGAGGTATGACCTCTTATTCTCCCGAGCTGGGCTATCAAAGAAATATTCACAGCATTGAGAACTCCCCTTTCAGAACAAAGCTTGATAAGGATATTGAGAGCATGAGGGGAAATATCTGTATAGGCTGTATCAGCGATACTGATCCTCAGCCTATTATGGTAAGGTCTAAGCTGGGACTTTATGCGATATGCTCTATCGGCATCATCAGAAACGCTAAAGAGCTTTCTGACGAGCTGCTGCAGAGCGGCTGCTCTAACTTTGAAACTATGAGCAGCGGTTCTATAAACTCGGCAGGACTTATCGGAGCACTTATTGCTCAGAAGGATAACTTCGTTGACGGAATAAGATATGCACAGGATAGGATAGAGGGAACAATGTCGCTCGTTATAATGAGAGAGAATTCTATCATCTGTGCAAGAGATAAGAATGGAAGACTCCCGATCATCATCGGAAAAAGGTCTGACGGATTCTGTTTCTCATTTGAGTCATTTGCTTTCCAGAAGCTTGGATATGAGACCTATAAGGAGCTTAAATCTGCTGAGATAGTTGAGCTCACCAAGGATGCCTGTACAACTATTTCAGAGGGTACAGACGATACTAAGATATGCACATTCCTGTGGACATATTACGGATATCCTAATGCCAGATATGAAGGCGTTAATGTTGAGGTCATGAGAACCAAGAACGGTGAGATCATGGCTGAGACCGATATGAAAAACGGCAGACTCCCCGATGTTGACTATGTCTGTGGAGTGCCGGATTCGGGAACACCCCATGCAATAGGCTACGCTAATAGGAGTGGTATACCCTTTGCAAGACCTTTTATAAAATATACTCCTACATGGCCGAGAAGCTTTATGCCTACAAATCAGTCAATGAGAAACAGGGTCGCTAAAATGAAGCTTATACCTGTACATGACCTTATCGAAGGAAAAAAGCTGCTCTTTGTTGATGACAGTATAGTCAGAGGCACTCAGATGCGTGAAACTGTTGAGTTTCTCTATGAAAACGGTGCTAAAGAGGTACATATGCGTTCTGCTTGTCCTCCTATCATGTACGGGTGCAAGTATCTGAACTTCTCAAGAAGCACCTCGGAGCTTGAGCTGATCGCAAGACAGATCATTGACGAGAAAGAAGGAGCAGAGGGCGTTAAGTACATCGCTGAGTATTCAGATTCAAGTACAGAAAGAGGAAGATTGCTCCGTGATGAGATTTGCAGAAGGCTGAAGCTTACTTCCCTTGAATTTCAGTCATACCCGGGCACTGTTCAGGCAGTCGGCATTCCTGAGTGCAAGCTTTGCTCATACTGCTGGACAGGAAAAGAATAAAACCCGAAAGGATTGTTTTTATGAATAACAAAAGCTTTTCAGAAAGCTATAAAAAAGCAGGTGTTGACGTAACTGCCGGCTACAAAGCCGTAGAGCTTATGAAGCAGCACGTCGCAAGAACTATGAATGCAGGAGCTATTGGCAGTATCGGCGGATTTGGCGGATTGTATGAGCTTGATCTGACAGGTATTACCAAGCCTGTCCTGGTATCAGGCACCGATGGCGTTGGCACCAAGATCAAGCTTGCTTTCATTATGGACAAGCACGATACAGTTGGTATCGACTGCGTTGCTATGTGCGTAAATGATATTATATGCTGCGGTGCTAAGCCTCAGTTCTTCCTTGATTATATTGCCTGCGGAAAGAACTATCCCGAAAAGATAGCAAAAATAGTTTCAGGTGTTGCTGAGGGCTGTGTTCAGGCAGGCTGCGCCCTCATCGGCGGAGAGACTGCCGAGCACCCGAATCTTATGCCTGATGACGAGTATGACCTTGCAGGCTTCTCTGTTGGTGTTGTGGATAAAGCTAAGATACTTGACCCCTCAACACAGAAGGCAGGCGATGTCATGATCGCTATCAAGTCAAGCGGTATTCACTCAAACGGCTTTTCGCTTATCAGAAGCGTGTTTGATCTTAATGAGAAGTCTGTTGCTGTTCACTATGATGAGCTCGGACAGACTCTCGGTGAAACTCTGCTGACACCTACAAGAATATATGTAAAGGCTATAATGTCTCTTATTGACAGTGTTACTGTAAAGTCTATCTCACATATCACGGGCGGAGGCTTCTATGAGAATATCCCAAGAGCTCTGCCCGAGGGACTATCTGCTAAGATTGAAAGGTCTGCTGTACAGGTACTGCCTGTATTCGATGTAATCGCAAAGACAGGCAATATCCCTGAGAGAGATATGTTCAACACCTATAACATGGGCGTTGGTATGACTGTTGTAGTTGATAAGGCTGACGCTGACAAGGCTATCACTGCACTTAAAACAGCAGGCGAGGAAGCTTATATTCTCGGCGAGCTCGTTGAGAGCGACGAGGGTGTTATCATCTGCTGATACGGAGGATAGATATGAAAAACATCTGTGTGCTCGTTTCGGGCGGCGGAACTAATCTGCAAGCTCTTATTGACGCTCAGAACAGGGGCGAAATAAAGGGCGGAAAGATTAGCTGTGTTATATCCTCAAAAGAGGGCGCTTATGCACTGGAGAGAGCTGCAAAAGCAGGCATACCTTCTGTGGTCATTGCAAGGAAGGACTATTCCGACAGCAAAACCTACAGCGAGGCTATACTTGCCGAGCTCAACAAACAAAAGGCCGACCTTGTTGTGCTCGCAGGTTTTATGACCATACTTGATAAGTGCGTGACCGAAGCCTACAGCTACAAGATAATCAATGTTCACCCAGCTCTTATTCCAAGCTTTTGCGGTGAAGGCTTCTATGGACTTAAGGTTCATGAGAAGGCACTTGAATACGGTGTAAAGGTATCGGGAGCGACTATCCACTTTGTTAATGAAGAAGCCGATGCAGGTGCTATCATTTTACAGGGTGCTGTTGATGTAGCTAACAACGATACGCCTGAAACACTCCAAAGAAAGATCATGGAGAATGTTGAGTGGAAGCTCCTGCCAAAGGCAGTATCTCTTTTCTGTGAGGACAGAATAACAATAAAAGACGGCAAGGCATTTGTCGATCTATAATTATTACGGAGGTCATAACTATGAAAACTCTTGATATTTATGAACAGCTCAAAGCAAACGCATACCCCGGAAGAGGTATCATCATTGGTAAAAGCCCTGACGGAAAAAGTGCTGTAACAGCATACTTCATCATGGGCAGAAGCGTAAACTCCAGAAACAGAGTGTTCACCGAGACTGAAGACGGAATCAAAACTGAAGCCGCTGACCCCTCTAAGCTCAGTGACCCTCATCTTATAATCTACTCACCTGTTCGTGTGCTCGGAAATAAAACCATAGTTACTAACGGCGATCAGACCGATACTATCTACGAGCTCATGGACAAGCAGCAGACCTTTGAGCAGTCCCTCAGAACAAGAGTATATGAGGACGATGCTCCGAACTATACGCCCCGTATCTCGGGAATTATGCACGTTGACAACGGCAAGTATAACTATGCTATGAACATCATCAAGTCGGCTGACGGCAACCCTGACTGCGTTGAAAGATTTACCTACGCATACAGCGAGCCACTTAACGGTATCGGACACTTTATCCACACCTATATGGGTGACGGCTCTCCCCTGCCGAGCTTTGAGGGCGAGCCCGAGAAGATTACCGTTCCCGACAGCATAGACGAGTTTACAGAGAAGCTCTGGAACGCTCTTAATGAGGATAACAAGGTGTCGCTCTTTGTAAGATACATTGATATCGAGAGCGGCAAGGCTGAGACCAAGGTGGTTAATAAGTATCAGAAGGTTTAAGTGTACTGATTATTGGACAATTAGCTATGTGGAGGTAATTTGTAATGGCAAACGAAATGCTTTTAAAGTACGGCTGCAACCCTAATCAGAAGCCGTCAAGAGTTTTTATGGAGGACGGAAAGGATCTGCCGATCGAAGTCCTGAACGGAAAGCCCGGATATATCAATCTGCTTGATGCTTTTAACGGCTGGCAGCTTGTAAGAGAGCTTAAAGCTGCAACAGGTATGTGTGCTGCAACATCCTTCAAGCACGTTTCACCTGCAGGTGCTGCTCTCGGAAGACCGCTCAGCGAAACAGAGGCAAAGATCTACTTTGTAGACGATCTTGGAGAGCTCTCCCCTCTCGCCTGTGCTTATGCAAGGGCAAGGGGCGCTGACAGAATGTCAAGCTACGGTGATTTCATTGCGCTTTCAGATGTATGCGATGTTCCTACTGCAAAGATGATTCAGAGAGAGGTTTCTGACGGTATCATAGCTCCAGGCTATACCGATGAAGCTCTTGAGATACTCAAGTCAAAGAGAAAGGGTACTTATAACATCATCAAGATAGATGAGAACTATGTTCCTGCCGAAATTGAGCGCAAGCAGGTATTCGGTGTTACCTTTGAGCAGGGCAGAAATGAGCTGAAAATTGATAACGATATGCTTTCAAATATCGTTACCGATAACAAGGATATCCCCGATGACAAGAAGGCTGATCTTGTGCTCGCTCTTATCACTTTGAAATACACTCAGTCAAACAGTGTATGCTATGTTAAGGACGGTCAGGCTATCGGTATTGGTGCAGGTCAGCAGTCACGTATCCACTGCACAAGACTTGCTGGAAACAAGGCTGATATATGGTGGCTCAGGCAGCACCCGAAGGTTCTCGGACTGCAGTTTGTTGATAATATCAGAAGACCTGACAGAGATAATGCTATTGATGTTTACATCTCTGACGAGCACGATGATGTTCTCGCTGACGGCGCTTGGCAGAATATCTTCAAGGTAAAGCCCGAGGTGCTTACAGATGAAGAAAAGAAAGAGTGGCTCACCAAAAACAGTGATGTTTGCCTTGGCTCTGATGCGTTCTTCCCGTTTGGCGATAACATTGAGAGAGCTAAGAAGAGCGGCGTTAAGTATATTGCTGAGCCGGGCGGCTCAATCAGAGACGACCACGTTATCATGACCTGCAATAAGTATGGCATGGCAATGGCATTCACAGGTATAAGACTGTTCCATCATTAATTAAGTGAGGTAATAATTATGTTGAAGAAGATTTTGGCAGGTATGATCGCTGTAACAGCAATGCTCTCTTTTGCAGCCTGCAGCGAAAACAATGACGATGACAGCAGCAAGGCTTCCAAGAAGGATTCTGAATCTTCCGCAGTAGTTGTTGAGGATGATTCCTCTGCAGCTGAGGTGGAAACAACAACTACTACAACCACTACTGCTGCAACTGAGCAGCCTACAGAGACCGAGACCACAACAACCACTGCAAAGCCCGAAGAGCCCGAGCCTTCAACACCTGCCGCAGGCGGTGATACATATGAAGAGGACGATTTCTCCGTAAGCTTTGACAGTTCAAAATGGTCTAAGTACGATGCTGCAAGTGTAGACGGTGAATCTGTAAAAGATACTCTCGGTATAGATCTAGGTAATTTCAATACTCAGATAAACTGCTTATACTACTATACTGATGATCCTACAACTACATTTAATATCGTTTCGACATCTGTACCGGGTCTTACAGCTGATATGGATACATCTGAGCTTATTGATTATTTCACCCAGATCCTTGGCGGTTCAAACGATAAACTAACTGTTGATACATCTGAAAGCACTAAGGTCGGTTCTAACAATGCTATACATCTGAAGCTCTCTGTTGATGCAGGAACAGGTGTAAAGCTTATTGAAGAGCAGTATGATATTTTCGGTGACGGAAAAATGATCGCAGTTACATTTACAGCTACTGAAGAAAACTTTGATAGCCGTTCATCTGAATTTAAGAGTATACTTGATTCTATAAAGGTAAAATAAGGAGTCTGTATAATGAAAAGAATTCTGGTCCTTGCCGCAGCACTTGTCATTAGTTTTTCATTCGCAGGCTGTGCTGAAAAGATAGGCAAGAGCTCAAGCAGCAAGGCTGATTCATCAAACGCAAAAACATCAAGCTCTGCCGCAAGCAAGGAGTCTGGTGAAAATGATGATCTGCCGCACACTACTGACGGAAAGCTTGAAAGCGATGTCTTTGATTGCAGTTTATATACCTTTAATGTAGATACGAGCAAATGGCTGAATACTACTTATGAAAGCCTGGATTGCTATCTTCAGTATATTAAAGATAACAGTCATGGAAGCTTTAATATTATTTCAACCTCCGATGATGAGATCAAGGAGGAGGAGCTTGCAGAATATGTGAATGTAATGAAGGAAACCAACGAGTCCGCTGGAAACATAACCTTTAATTCTGAGGAAGAGACTACTCTTGCTGACATTCCTGCTTATCGTATATGCTTTACACAAAAGCAGGACGACGGAGACCTTGAGACCGAACAGATTCTTTGTATAAAAGATAATAAGCTGTTCATTATTACATATTCGGCTTTGAGCGATTATTTTGAGCAAATGAAAACTGATGTTGATACTATGCTCAAAAGCTTCAAAATAAAATAATAGTCCGAAGGCATTTCAGGACTGACGAAAGGAATGAAACACTATGAAAATACTCGTTGTTGGCGGCGGCGGAAGAGAGCACGCTATCATTATGAAGCTTGCGGAATCTAAGCTGGTAGATAAGCTCTACTGTGCTCCCGGAAACGGTGGTATTTCTAAATATGCGGAGTGCTTTGATGTATCCGCCACCGATATTGACGGCATGGTAAAGCTCGCCAAAAAGCTGAAAGTAGATATGGTAGTCGTTGCTCCAGATGATCCGCTTGTACTCGGAATGGTCGATGCAATGAGAGCTGAGGGCTTTATGACCTTCGGCCCTACTAAAGATGCTGCTATTATCGAGGGCTCAAAGGTATTCTCTAAGGAGCTTATGAAAAAGTACAATATACCTACAGCTGAATATGAGGTATTTACTGACAGCGAAGAGGCTATCAAGTATGTGAAAAAACAAAACAGCTACCCTACTGTTATAAAGGCTGACGGACTTGCTCTCGGAAAGGGAGTTATCCTCGCTGAGAACGAGGAGGATGCTGTTGCTGCTATCCATTCAATGATTGATGACAAGCAGTTCGGTGAGAGCAGCTCAACTATCGTTATCGAGGAATTCCTTACAGGTCCTGAGGTTTCAGTCCTTTCATTTACTGACGGCAAAACTATAGTTCCTATGATATCTTCAATGGATCACAAAAGAGCCCTTGACGGAGATAAAGGTCTGAACACTGGCGGAATGGGAACTGTCTCCCCTAACCCTTACTACACCGATGATGTTGCTAAGGAGTGCATGGAAAAGATTTTCCTGCCGACAATGAATGCAATGAACAAGGAAGGCCGTACCTTTGAAGGCTGCCTTTACTTTGGACTTATGATTACACCCAAGGGACCCAAGGTGATCGAGTACAACTGCCGCTTCGGAGACCCCGAAACTCAGGTAGTTCTTCCGATGCTTGAGGGCGACCTCTGCGAGATCTTCAAAGCTATTTATGAGCACAAGCTCTCTGATGTTAAAATAGGCTGGAAATCAGGCTCCTGTGCCTGTGTAGTTATGGCAAGCGGCGGATATCCTGTCAAGTATGAGAAGGGTATCGAGATTGAGGGACTTGATGAAAAGGGACAGGTCGAGAATGCATTTGTTTATCATGCAGGTACAAAGGTTTCTAACGATAAGTTCCTGACCTCAGGCGGTAGAGTTCTGGGTGTTACATGCAACGCATACACATTACAAGGAGCTCTTGATAAATCCTATGAGGCTGTATCAAAGATAAGCTTTAAGGGAGCCCATTTCAGAAAGGACATCGGACAGAGAGCCTTGAAAGCAAAAACTGCCGACCCTCTCGATCTTGAATACAAAGAGGATATGGAAAACTATATCGAAGAAAACGGAGTTTATCTTCGTCAGTAAGATAAAAGCTCCTGCGGTAAAGAAGAATATGCTCGAAAGACCGTTTTAACTAAACAAAGACTAACAACAGATCAAAGCGCCTCGATGCTATCGGGGTGCTTTTTCTATGCAAATATAATTGTGGCATACCCGCATTATATTATGCACATTAATCTCAAATAATAATACCAAACTTATCAATATGCCCGAAAGCTATATATCCTTTGTTACAAAAACGCCA
>ONLC01000052.1 GCA_900318545.1 uncultured Eubacteriales bacterium | reverse complement strand
CTTACTATCGCAAGTAACCGCTATGCAGAAGTAATTGATAATTTGGATGATGAAGATAAGGCTTTAATTGAAAGCAATGGAGTGCTTCCGTTTTTTGAAAAAGCAATAAGAGAAGGAAGTTATCCTAATATGCGTATGCTAAGAAATGATATTGAGGATGCAGTAAACTTAGAAATATTAAAGGCAAGATGTATCATCCCCTCTTGACAACCTCCCCAATCTGCGCTATAATACCAACTAAGGAGCAAGTCGCCTGACGTATTGCTTCACAAGCCGTTATCACCCCGATAACACCCTGATAACAGCTCCCCGTCAAGCAGGTATAATGGTTATCAAATCAAATAATCAGAGCCAAAATCCATCATATTCTCTGAGCAAAAATGTTTAGAAATGATGTGGTTTAGCTGAGTGGGAATAACAGCACTGTTCAAGGTCACCACTAACAGATAGACTATTCAATAGCAAGCTGTGCAGTTTTTCTGCATAGCTTGTTTTTGTGCTTCGGCAAACTGCCGTTTTTATGAGAAATTCATAATGTTGTGCCTGTCTGCACTTGACAATTCGACTCTCTTATAGTATAATATAATAGTGTTTTTGTATATTTGAGATATATTGCGTGAGAACACAGGAAAGTAAAAGACTGCGAAATATAATGTAAAGGTGATTGATAATGGGTCTATTTGATAAGATGTTCGGCAACTATTCAAAGAAAGAGCTCGCAAAGATCGAGCCTATAAAGAATAAGGTGCTTGAACTTGAAAGTAAATATGAGGCTATGTCCGATGAGGAGCTCGGCAAGCAGACCGAGGTCCTTAAAGGAAAGCTCGATGAGCTTTCTACCCTTGATGACGTGCTGCCCGATGCTCTCGCTGTATGCCGTGAGGCTGCATGGAGAGTGCTCGGCAAAAAGCCCTTCCCCGTACAGATCATCGGTGCGATAGTTCTTCATCAGGGCCGTATCGCAGAGATGAAAACAGGTGAGGGTAAAACTCTCGTGGCGTGTCTTGCTGCTTATGCCAATTCGCTGACAGGCAAGGGCGTTCATGTTGTTACAGTAAACGACTTCCTTGCGAAGTTCCAGTCCGAGGAAATGGGCAAGGTGTTCCACTTCCTTAATACATCTATAGGCGTTGTCCTCACAGGTATGGACAAGGAGACCAAGAAGCAGGCCTACAATGCCGATATCACCTACGGTACCAATACCGAGTTCGGCTTTGACTATCTGCGTGATAACATGGTCATCTACAAGAAGGATAAGGTGCAGAGAGAGCACGCCTTCGCTATCGTCGATGAGGTTGACTCTATCCTTATAGATGAGGCAAGAACTCCGCTTATTATTTCGGGTCAGGGCGACAAGTCAACTACGCTCTACTCCGAGGCTGACAGGCTTGCTAAAACGCTGAAGCCTATCACAGTTGTTGAGATGGACGACAAGGCAGATAATGACCTGCTCGACGGTGACTACATTATCGACGAGAAGGCTAAGACCGCAACTCTTACCAAGAGCGGTGTTAAAAAGGCTGAGAAGTGGTTCCATATCGTGAACCTTATGGATCAGGAGAATATGACTATTTCTCACCACGTAAATCAGGCTATCAAGGCTAACGGTGTTATGAAAAACGGCGTTGACTACATCGTTAAGGACGGCGAGGTGCTCATCGTTGATGAGTTCACAGGCCGTATCATGCAGGGCAGACGTTTTAATGACGGCCTGCATCAGGCTATTGAGGCTAAGGAGAACGTTGAGGTTAAGAGAGAGTCAAAGACTATCGCTACCATTACTTATCAGAACTATTTCCGTCTTTACGGAAAGCTCTCGGGTATGACGGGTACTGCTCTTACTGAGGAGGACGAGTTCAGAGAGATCTACAAGCTTGATGTTATCGAGGTGCCTACCAATAAGCCTGTAATAAGAATTGACCACCCCGATATCGTATACAAGACCGAGAAGGGCAAGTTCAACGCAGTTATAGACCAGATAATCGAGTGCCATAAGAAGGGTCAGCCTGTGCTGGTGGGTACGGTTTCGATCGAGAAGTCAGAGTATCTGTCAAGACTGCTGAAGGCCAAGGGCATAAAGCATGAGGTGCTCAATGCAAAGCATCATGATAAGGAAGCATTTATCGTAGCTCAGGCAGGTAAGTTCGGCTCGGTTACTATTGCTACCAATATGGCAGGCCGTGGTACGGATATCCTGCTCGGAGGTAATGCCGAGTACAGAGCACTGCAGGACGTTCAGAAGCAGGGCTACAGCGAGGAATGTGCTGTTGAGGCTTCGGGCTTCTCAAATACCGAAGACCCCGATGTGCTCGAGGCAAGAAAGCTTTACAGAAAGGCCTATGAGAAATATTCCGAGGAGATAAAGGAGCTTGCTGACAAGGTAAGAGAGGCAGGCGGACTTTACATCATCGGTACTGAGAGACATGAGTCCAGACGTATAGACAACCAGCTCAGAGGACGTTCAGGCCGTCAGGGAGACCCCGGTGAGAGTACCTTCTTCCTCAGCCTTGAGGACGACCTTATGAGAATTTTCGGCGGTGAGCGTATCACAGCTATGATGGACAGGCTCAACGTTGATGAGAACACTCCTATCCAGTCGAAGATGCTTTCGGGAGTTATTGAGTCCTCGCAGAAGAAGATCGAGGGCAGAAACTTCAACATCAGAAAGAACGTCCTTAATTACGATGACGTTATGAACACTCAGCGTGAGATCATCTACGGTCAGAGACAGAGAGTGCTTGACAGCGGTGTTGAGGGCGGCTCAGACCCTGACGGTGCAGTTCTTCATGAGGATATCATCACGATGATAAAGGACTTCGTGGTAGACTCTGTTAATATGTATCTTGTGGGTGACATCACCGATGACTGGAACCTGCAGGGACTTAAAGAGAGACTTATGGGACTTATCACAGTTGAGGACGACTTTGAGTACACACCTCAGGAGCTTGATGACCTGACCCGTGAGAAGATCATCGACCAGCTTACAGAGAGAGCTTTGAAGATCTATGAGAAGAGGGAAGAGGACCTTACAACACCTATCCTCAGAGAGATAGAGAGAGTAGTGCTCTTAAAGGTCGTAGATACAAAGTGGATGGATCATATCGACGATATGGAGGAGCTCAAGCGTGGTATCGGACTGCGTTCCTACGGTCAGAGAAACCCTGTAGTTGAGTACCGTGTTGAGGGTATGGATATGTTTGATGAAATGGTAGCATCTATCCGTGAGGACACAGTAAGAATGCTCTTCACCGTACAGGTAAGGCAGAACAATGCTCCCAAGCGTGAGCAGGTATTAAAGCCTGCCGAGCACCACAACATCACGGTAAGAAAGAACAAGAAGAGAAAAAGCTGATATAACTGAGAAAGCACCCCGAGGGGTGCTTTCTTATTCTGCGTATTCAGATGTTATATCGAGATATTCCTCCAGACACAGTCCGCTTTCAGTGACTTCTTTTGCAAGCTTTGTTCCAAGGTAGCGTATATGCCAGGGCTCGTAGGTGTAGCCTGTGTACTTGTCCTTCCCCTCGGGAAAACGGATTATAAAGCCGTACTCCGCACAGTGAGCGTTAAGCCAATCAGCCTCGGGAGAGTTCTCAAAGCCGAAGCTTGTGTCGTTCACATCAAAGGCAAGGCCTGTCTGATGCTCAGAGTGCCCGGGGCGTGAGGATACCTCGTCTGCCGCTTCGGTGCCTCGCTCAGAGGCATAGCCGTTGTAAAGTTCCTCCTGCTCCTGATAGGAACGGTACCCCGAGTTTATCCAAAGGCTTATCCCGTCTGCTGCGGCTGCCTCTGCCATTTCGTTGAAGGCGTTCAGTGCCACCTGACTTACTCCCGGGTCATAGTCCGCAGGCAGGGAATAGGTCTTGTTCACGATCAGGATATCATCAACAAAGGTCATTCCGTTGTTCTGCTCTATCTTATGCGTTGACTCCTGCTCCTTCTGCTCAGCCTGTGATGAGCTCTCAGCCTTGCTGTCAGTCTTTTTGGTTTTGGACTTTGCCTCCGCACTTACTGCCGAGGAGCTCTCAGCTGCCTTTGCACTGTTCACCTGATGCCTGTATACAACTACTGAAATGATTATCATTATTACCGTTACCAAAGCACAGAATGCTATAATACGGTTTTGTCTTATACGGATCTGTTCGGCTCGTCTTCTTGCGGCACGTTTTCTCTCTGCCTCAAGCCTTCTTCTCGTGACCTCAGCTTCGAGCTCTTCGTCCTCGGTCATGGAGTTATAATATTTCTTTTCCTGAGTTTTTGCTGCTTCTTCCTGTCTGCTTTTTTCAGCCTTGACAGAGTCGGCTATAATGCTTTTCCACATAGGCTCATTCATACGCAGACCTCCCGATAATTAGTTTACCCTACTATTATAACATACTTTCGTTGTCAATGCAAGTCAAAAAAAAGACCCCTGAGGGTCTTTTTTTATTCATCGCTCAGAGTTATCACTCTGCCCTCTTCGAGAGAAACGGGCAGATCTATCAGTCTCTGGTTCTCAGAGCCCCTGAATTTAAGCATCAGGTTTCTCTTTTCAAGCACGAATTCTCCGTCCACAAGCACATCTATAAGCGAAAGCAGCTCGTCTGTGACCTCGGTGCGGTAGCCGTTGCCTGCGTCCTTTAACAGGTCATTTTCAAGCGTACAGCCTGTGTAGCACCACACGTTCTTCTCGGGGAGCTTTTCTCTCACCTCACGCAGAAATGGCAGCAGTGCTCTCTGATTGTCGGGCTCCATAGGCTCACCGCCGAGGAGTGTCAGCCCCTTGATGTAGGACTTCGAGAGGGCAGCTATAAGCTCCTTACAGGTGTCCTCAGTGAAGGGTCTGCCGTAGTCAAAGCTCCATGTCTCGGGCTGAAAACAGCCCTTACAGTGGTGTCTGCACCCTGATACGAACAGAGTTACCCTCACACCCGGACCGTCAGCGATGTCGGTCTTTTTTATTTCACAGTAGTTCATAAGGCCTCCTTATTAAGGCTATTATGGGAAATATGGTCTGGTGTGTAATTATAATATGTGAATCTTACGGGCAAGCCATTTGAAGAAAAGCTCTTTTTCATACTCTTTCACAGCCTTCTGATCTTTTTGGCTGAGGGGAGTTTTTTTCAAGGAGCTTAGAGAATAGGCATAAAGCATTTTAAGATAAAGCGGCTCCTCTCAGCCAAAAAGAATTAAAAGTCTTTGGAAAGGGGTACGGGGAAGAACCTTTCTTCAGAAAGGTTTTCCCCGATAGGATCCGCATATTACAGGTGCATAACTCTGTCCATTATCTCCTGAGTTCTTCCCTGATTCCAGAACTGTGTTCCGATATATCCGCAGGTACGTCTTGCAACGTTGAGCTTGCTCTGATCTCTGTTGCCGCAGTTCGGGCACTCCCACAGGAGCTTGCCGTCCTCCTTGATGATCTGTATCTCGCCGTCATAGCCGCATACCTGACAGTAATCGCTCTTTGTGTTGAGCTCGGCATACATTATGTTGTCATAG
Organism: uncultured Eubacteriales bacterium; assembly: GCA_900318545.1. Classification (GTDB taxonomy): domain Bacteria; phylum Bacillota; class Clostridia; order Oscillospirales; family Ruminococcaceae; genus Hominimerdicola. Next base: position 5,655 of record ONLC01000052.1, on the reverse strand, counting down.
ATAAACTGCATTACCGCAAGCACGCCCTCAATGTTCTGCTGCATATTCGGCACCTCAACGTAGCTGATAGCGCCTCCGGGTGACAGTGCCTGGAACTGAGATTCAAAGCTCAGCTTATCGAACGCATTTATCTCCTCGGTAACGTGAACGTGATAGCTGTTTGTGATATAGTTCTTATCGGTAACGCCCTCGATTATGCCGAAGCGTGTCTGTAAGCATCTTGCGAACTTATATGTAGTTGACTCCAGCGGAGTGCCGTAAATACTGAAATCTATGTTTGTTTCTGCCTTCCACTTAGCGCAGGCATCGTTTAAGTACTTCATTACTTCAAGTGCAAAGGGTGTGGAGTTCGGGTCAGTGTGAGATGCACCTGTCATATATCTTACGCACTCGCACAGGCCTGCATAGCCGAGAGATATAGTTGAATATCCGTCATAAAGGAGCTTGTCGATAGTCTCGCCCTTTTCAAGTCTTGCGAGGGCACCGTTCTGCCAGAGGATAGGTGCAACATCAGAGGCTGTACCCTTTAATCTCTCATGCCTGAGCATCAGGGCTCTTCTGCAAAGCTCCAGCCTTTCATCGAAGATCTGCCAGAACTTCTTCATATCCTTGCCCGAGGAACAGGCAATATCAACAAGGTTCAGTGTTACAACGCCCTGATTGAAGCGTCCGTAATACTTGTGCTGACCGGGCTTATAGTTTTTAGCCTTTGCTATATTGCCTATGCCCTTATCGGTAAATCTGTCAGGGGTGAGGAACGAACGGCAGCCCATGCAGGTATAAACATCTCCGCCCTTGAGCTCTCTCATGACCTTTGCGCTGATGTAGTCGGGGACCATTCTCTTGGCTGTGCATTTTGCAGCCAGCTCGGTCAGATACCAGTACTTGCTGCCCTCGGTAACGTTGTCCTCATCAAGAGCGTAGATAAGCTTCGGGAAGGCAGGAGTTATAAACACGCCCTTTTCGTTCTTAACTCCCTGAATACGCTGTCTGAGCATTTCCTCGATAATAGCTGCAAGGTCATCTCTGGTCTGACCCTCGGGCACCTCATCAAGGTACATAAAGATCGTTACAAAGGGAGCCTGTCCGTTTGTAGTCATCAGTGTGATGACCTGATACTGTATCATCTGCACGCCCTGAACTATCTCAGCCTTGACTCTCATTTCAGCTGCCTTGTTTATGGTTTCCTCATCAGCAGGCAGACCCAGCTCCTCAAATTCCTTCTTTACCTCTCTGCGGTACTTATCTCTCGAAACCTGAACAAAGGGCGCTAAGTGCGAAAGCGTAATGCTCTGACCGCCGTACTGCGAGGAAGCTATCTGAGCTATAGCCTGTGTTGCGATATTGCAGGCAGTGGAAAAGCTGTGCGGCTTCTCTATCATTACCTCGCTGATAACGGTGCCGTTCTGGAGCATATCCTCAAGGTTTACAAGACAGCAGTTATGCATATGCTGTGCAAAATAGTCAGCATCATGGAAGTGTATAAGTCCCTTTTCGTGAGCCTCAACTATATCATCGGGGAGCAGAAATCTCTTTGTGATATCCTTGCTTACCTCGCCTGCCATATAATCTCTCTGAACCGAGTTTACGGTAGGGTTCTTGTTGGAATTCTCCTGCTTAACCTCCTCGTTCTCGAAGTTGAGAAGCGAGAGTATCTGCTTATCCGTAGTGTTAGCCTGACGCACTATAGAACGCTCATATCTGTAGGTGATGTAGTGCTTTGCAACGGTGTACTTGCCGTGCTTCATAATGTCTGCCTCTACCCAGTCCTGAATAGTTTCGACATCCATAGCTCTGTCCATCTGACCGCAGCGCTCCTCAATGTCAAGAGCTATATCCTTTACTTCCTCCTCAGAGAGCCTGTCGGGCTCTTCAACGGTGATGTTCGCCTTCTTGACAGCATTCTCGATCTTAACTCTGTCAAATACGTTTTCCACACCGCTTCTCTTGATGATCTTCATACCGTTTCTCTCCCTTACAGTAATTGCAAAAATTCCGACTTAACCACTACATATTGTGGTTACTATATTCAATTACATCATCATATCGAACATTTACTATTATACCACACCTGCCCGATAAGTCAATAGGTCTGAGCAAAAAAAAGTGCCAAATTTGAAAATCCAAATTCAGCACCTTTGCACAATTGGTTAAGCGACAGAAAATTATGAACAGACTCAGTCCTCGACAATGCTCTTGACGGGGGCGCTGTCCTTGATCTGCTGCTTTCTTTTTCTGATAAGCATAAGCCTTATTACCGTGATGACCAGCAGTGCAACCGAGATAACACCTATCACGATAACGGGGTAGAACCTTAGCATATAGTCCTTGTCCATATCCATAAGGGCAGGCTCGACAGTGTGGGTGGCAAGGTAGTCCTTGATCTTGTTTATAAGGTAGCTTCCGCCCTTGAGGTACGCTGCCATTCCTCCGATACAAAGAGGGAAGGCGATAAAGTACTTCTTGAAGAAGGTCAGGAACAGCCCTGCTGTCATAGCGGCAACGCCTGCCACAAATGCCCATAGCACCCACTTGGGCGGTGTGGGCTCTATGTACTTGCCTGTGATACCTATTATAGTTATAAACCCGTAGAAGAACACCGAGTAGCCGTAGCCTGCCAGCATAAGGAGCTTCAGTATCAGGTAGTAAACACCCTCGTCCTTGATGCCGCCCTTCTTTTTCATTTTTCTGACTGAGCGGCTTTCCTTTCTGCCTTCCTCAAATTCTTCCTTTTCTCTTTTCTCTTCAAGCTCGGCCTGCTTTTTAAGCCTGTCCTGTTTAGCCTTCTGAGCTTTAAGCCTGTCCTTTTTTGACATATTATACCTCTTTTATGGTTTATTATCATATTACACAATTGATATTATAACACAGATCACAAGAAATATCAACACCAAATTTCAGAACTTCTCTTTTCCAAGACAAATAATACTTGTGAGCTTTTCTGAATTAAAAAATCTCTGCGGTCAAAAATATAATCAGCGATCAATTTACGAAAGGATACTCAAAATGAAAAGACTTATCAAAACAACAGCAATAGCCTCGGGGGCGGTAATGCTCTCGGTTCTTAGTGCAGTCGGCTATTACGGCAGGGCTTTGCCCGATACCTATAATATATGCAGGGGAGAGCACCTTTATGTTCACAGTATGCTGCCGATAACGGCAGTCAGCACGGAGAGTACTGCGGCAGAGGTCTTTGGCAATGCAGAGGGCTCGGGCTCAACGCTTATGCTGTTCGGGGCTGTGCCTGTTAAAGACGTTAAGACACGCAGTACCGAGCGTGCGTATGCTGCCCCCGGGGGTGTGCCTATAGGGCTGAGAGTCATCTCTGACGGGGTGATAGTGGTGGATATACAGGAGGTAGAGGGCAGATCTCCTGCGAAGGAGGCAGGTATCAGGACAGGTGATGTGATCTATAAGGTGAACGGAGAAGCGGTCTCGGACAATGCCGATGTGGCAGAGCAGATATCGGGGAGCTTTGGCAAGCCCTGCGAGGTACAGCTTGAACGTGACGGAAAAAAACTCACCCTGGAGATAGAGCCTGAGCTCTCTGAGGGGAGCTACAAGGCAGGCTTATGGGTGCGTGACTCCTCGGCAGGGATAGGTACCCTGACCTTTTATGAGCGTTCCACAGGTGCATTTGCAGGGCTTGGGCACGCTGTGTGTGACTGCGATACAAGGCAGGAGATAGGGCTTTCAAGCGGTACTGTGGGAGAGATAAGGCTTACAGGCATCACAAGGTCAGAGTCGGGCTCTCCCGGGCAGCTGATAGGGGAGTTTAAGAACTCTGCATCTATAGGGGAGATAAGGGAGAACTGCTCCGAGGGCGTTTACGGTACTCTTAACAGCGACCCTGTAAAGAACCATGCTGAGCTGCCTGTGGCCTTTCCGCACGAGGTAAGGGAGGGAGCTGCGGTTATGCTTACCAGTGTTGACGGCTCGGGAGCTGAGGAGTACAGGGTAGAGATCGAGGAGGTTGACCTTTCAGACAGTGCTGAGCACGATATGCTGATACACGTAACCGACAAAAGGCTGATAGAGCGTGCAGGCGGTATTGTTCAGGGAATGAGCGGTTCACCGCTTATACAGAACGGTCGGATAGTAGGAGCGGTAACTCATGTACTGGTAGATGACTCCACACGGGGCTATGCGATATTTGCCGACAAAATGTACTCACATCTGAGCGATATTGACCCCGAGGGATAAGAAAACGCACGATCCCCGACTGAAAACCGAATGCTGTCGAACTAAATAGACTTACCGAGAATACAGATATTTACTGCAATTTCATTAGTAATAAGCTACAAATTTGTCGCAAAAAATATGACGATTTATCCAAAAAACTATTGATTTTGAATGTTTAATGTGTTATGATAAAACTCGTGAGAGGGACGGTGAAGCCTCTCTGAAAGACATAAAAAACGGAGGAATCAAAATGACAGGAAAGATCAAGATACTGATAGGAGACGACACAGCACAGTACGGAGTTTCGTGTGCGGCATCACTGAGGGCACTGGGCTTCTTTGTGATAACAAGGCAGAAGGACGGCACAGTGATCTACGATGCGATAAGAAACGAACAGCCCGAGGTCGTCATAATAGATGCGGTAATGCCGGGGCTTGATGCGATAGAGCTTATAAGGAAGATAAAGAGCTCGAACTACAAGCAGCCTAAGTTCATAGTTACGAGTGCTTATGAGAACTCGTTCATAGAGAATCAGGTGATGAGCTCGGGGGCATCGTACTTTATGCTGAAGCCCTTTGATGTAAAGGTGCTGGGTGACAGGATAAAGTCAATGCTGGATATAGGAGCTGACAGCGGAAATGCTCTGCCGATGAGTCCGAGGTCGAGCTTTAATCTGGAGATAGTGGTCACGGATATGATACACAGAATAGGGGTACCTGCACACATAAAGGGGTATCATTATCTGAGGGAGGCTATAATGCTTTCGGTAGAGGACAAGGAGATGCTGGAGAGTGTAACGAAGCTGTTATATCCTGAGGTGGCAAAAAAATTCTCGACCACGCCTTCACGGGTCGAGAGAGCTATACGTCACGCAATAGAGATCGCATGGGACAGGGGCGATGTAGATGTACTTAACAGCTTTTTCGGCTACACAGTAAACACAGGCAAGGGCAAGCCCACAAACAGTGAGTTCATAGCGCTGCTGGCAGACAAGATCAGCCTTAAATACAAGACCACGGTAGCGGTATGATTTTCGGGTAACGGGGAACAGGATATATGTAATAGTTAAGGCTCCGAAAGATCGGAGCCTTCTGCTTAGTTAATTCTGCACTATCTATCCCTGCCGTGTGATGTGTGATGTGTGATATTATGATTTTTCAAACTGTAGGGTTGCACAAATGTCCGAGCGCAATTCTGTTGAATTTGCTATATTATTGCATAGAGGGTTTTCCCTACGAAGGTGTTAGCAGAATAGTAGGTGGAAGGTATTAAAAGTTGAATTGTGGGTTTTGAACAAATAAATAAGTTCTGTTTTGTTGAGGTTATACAAAGTATCACGTACTTAACTATATTTTGTGTGGATAGATAGTGCTTCGCACTGCTTGGAGGGCTTTCCGGTCGCCCTCCAAACCACCTTCGGGTACAAACTTACTTAGGAATTTATATCTTTGTTCTATACCATACTACCAAAAA
>ONLC01000051.1 GCA_900318545.1 uncultured Eubacteriales bacterium | reverse complement strand
GATAATTGCACAGCGCTCAAGAAAGCGTCTTGTGACCTTCAAGTGTCAGAACGTAACAGCAATAGGCAAGGACAATGACAGCTTTGAAGTGCCCGATGACCACACTCTTGTAATTGCAAGTGCAAACAACAGCGAGCTTGATGACTACTATATAAGCTTTAAGCATAAGTCGCTTGGAAATACCACTGTTATTTTTACGCCCGAGGCAGAGATGCTTACACTGATAGTCAAGGCGCTGCCTGCACCGATCAGAAAAGACGCAGTAAAGCTTCTTGAAGAGTTCAAGAACGAAGACGATGAAGAATAGGATAGATGCGCCGTTCTCGGTGGGAACCGATATAGTTGAGATAGGCAGAATGAGAAAGAGCATTGAAAAGGAAAGCTTTGTAAGGCGGGTGTTTTCGGCGAGGGAGCAGGAGTATTTCTCGTTAAAGAAAGACCCGGCAGACTCAATGGCGGCTAACTGGGCTGCAAAGGAGGCTTTTTCAAAGGCACTCAGGACAGGGGTTCGGGAGTTTGAGCTTACCGAGGTCGAGTGCCTGAGAGATGAGCTCGGAGCACCGTATCTTATCCTCAGCGGAAAGGCGGAAAAAGCCGCCGAGGGCTTCGGATTTTCGGTATCTTTAAGCCACGACGGTGACTACGCTGTGGCGGTAGTAATGGCATACAGAAAATGAGATCAGCCCTCGTCAGTGACGGGGGCAAAGCTATAGGAGGACTTATGGAGATATATTCCGTACCGCAGATGTTAAGGGCAGAAAAGAGAAGCGATGAGCTCGGTGTGAGCCTGTCGGCACTTATGGATAACGCAGGAAAGGCTCTCGCTGATGAAATAGAAAGGGAGTGCGTAAGGCTTTCTGTACGAGAGCCTGTGATACTGGTCGGCAAGGGCAACAACGGCGGTGACGGCATAGTTGCAGCAAGGCTTCTTTCGGAAAGGGGCTTTAAGCCTGTGACAGTGCTCTGCTGCGGTAAGCCCTCGACGGAGCTTGCAATTGCGGCTATGAAAAGGCTGGGTGATGATGTTGAGGTTACAGACAAAGCTTCGGGAGAGCTTATCTGCTCGGCAAGGGTGCTGGTGGACTGCATTTTCGGAACAGGCTTTCGTGGTGAGATAATTGAGGAGCTGCGCCCTCTCTTTGCGGATATTGAAAAGTCTTCTGCCTTTGTGATAGCCTGCGATATACCTTCGGGGGCAAATGCCCGAAACGGAGAGGTCTCAGAGCTTGCTGTCAGGGCTGACCTTACTGTGACCATGCATAGGGGAAAGCTCGGAATGTACCTTTCGCCTGCAAGGTATCACTGCGGAGAGGTAAGAGTCTGCGATATTGGTATACCCGAGGGCACAGAAGAGGGCTGCGAGGAGTTTGAAAACCGTATCAGCCTGTATGACGCAAGTGTGTCGGAGCTTTTGCCTGAAAGACCTCAGTGGGGGCATAAGGGCACATTCGGGAGAGCACTTTGTATCTGCGGAAGCAGCCGGTATTTCGGGGCTGCGAAAATGTCCTGCGAGGCGGCACTCAGAACGGGAGCAGGCCTTGTTGAGCTTTTAAGCACCGAGAAGTGCATAGATATTACTGCGCCTGAAAGTCCCGAGTGCATATATACAAGGGCAGGCAGCGGAGAGACTCTGACAGCTTCAGCTCTGCCGATGATAGAGGAAAGGCTCAGGGGAGCTTCGGCGGTGCTTATCGGCTGCGGACTTGGGTGCAGCTCTCAGACTGAGGAGCTTGTAAAGGGGCTTGTCGAAATGTCACAGGTGCCGCTTGTTATAGATGCTGACGGAATAAATTCACTCTGCGTGAATATAGATGTACTGTTGAAGAAAAAGTCAGAGGTCATCTTAACGCCTCACCCTGCGGAGCTTGCAAGACTTTGCGGTGTGAGCGTATCCGATGTGATGTCGGACAGAGTGCGCTATGCGGCAGAGCTTGCAGGAAAATACGGAGTTACCGTTGTTTCAAAGAGTGCTGAAACGATAGTTACAAACGGCACTCAGAGCGTTGTTGTGCAGACAGGAAATACGGCACTTTCAAAGGGAGGCTCGGGAGATATGCTTGCAGGTGCGATAGCATCTCTCACGGCACAGAGACCCGACAAGCCCTTGGAAAACAGCATCTTAGCAGCACTCATCATTGGGGAGAGTGCAAGGGCTCTGTCTGAGGTAATGTCGCCCAGAGGGATAATCGCCCGTGATATTCTCGGGCAGATACCTCTGACACTGAAAAAATTCGAGTCATAGGATCAGACCGTCTTCAACATGAAGACGGTCTTTTTATGCAAAGGAGAAGCTATGAGAAAACTGTTTTTTTTACCCGTACTGACTGCGGCACTTCTGTGTGGCTGCGGCAAGAGCGAAAGCGTCAAGCCCGAGAAGCTCGCCCCTGAATTTACCGCACAGGTGAGCTTTACAGAGCGTGAGCAGGACTTCAAGGCTGATATGAGCCGCAAAGAGGACGGCGGCTGGTCATTCACCTTCACAGAGCCCGAAACTATCAAGGGGCTGACCCTATCCGAGGCTGACAAGGTGGTAAGCATTTCTATGGGAGGGCTGAACTATATTGCAGATCCTTCACAGCTGGCGGAGACCTCGCCCATGAAGCAGATAGCCAAGGTCACAGATAAGCTTGTTTCGGGCAAGGGGGTTGAGGTGGGTGCAGTAAAGCAGAATGTCACTCAGCTTAAAGGAAGTATAGATGATACGGACTTTACGGCAAGGCTCAAAAAAGGAAAGCTCCTCTCCATGAAGATAGGAGAAGAGCTTGTGGTAAGCTTTAAGTATTAGTTAGTATGGTACTTCTTTTTGAGTACAACGGTTGCTATCGCCAGAGCTATGCACAATCCTCCGACTGTCAGACCAATGACAGTAAGCCAGCTGCTGCTGCTTTCATCGGGCTTTTTGATCTCCTTGCCGACAGCTGCCGCTGCAGCCTTGGCAGGCTCGGCTTTGGGTGACAGCACAACTAAGGCGTAGTGTCCGCTGCCTGAGTAGGTAAAGGCAGCCTCGGTGACGTTGCTGTCGGGGTCATCGGAGGCGGTTACGGGCAGCTCTGTTATCTTATCGTCAGCAAGCTTCAGGAGCTTTACCTCTCTGCCGGCAAGCGGCTTTGAAAGCTCAAAGCTCATTGATGTTTTTATCTCGTTTTCTGTGGTCTCGGGCTCGTTAAAGCCTCGTGTGACCGAAAGGACTGCCGAGGATATCTGCACTTCATCGGCTGTGATATCCTGCTGTTTAAGGTAGTCCTCAAAAAGGCTGCGGATATTGCTGCTTTCATCAAGAGTGTCAAGCGAGGTCGTTCCGGGTATGTCGAGTTCGTAGCTGACATCGTAGCCCCTTTGCAGAAAGTCAATATCTGTTTCATCAAAACCGAGGTCTTCAAGCTCTCTGTCCTTGTAGACGAGGGCTCTGTCAAGCTCTGCTGCGTTTATACGGGCAGAGCCTCTTTTTATTTCTACGCTCTTTTCTCCGTTGTAGTAGCTGTCCATATTCTGGATAAGGTCGCTGATATTCGGTGCTGCGTGCTGAGAAACTACATCTCCCATGCCCGATACCATTGTGGAGAGCATTTCCAGGGTGTGCTCATTGTTGAAGTCCTCGATAAGGATAGGCACAGCTATGTCAAGTAAGTAGGGAAGTGCCTCCTTTATCATGCTTACCTCTTCATCGGTCAGCACACCCGAGTAGTCGGAGTCGTTTATCGCACCGTCGAAGATCTCGCACAGGTCGTCTACCTGCTCATAGTATTTGGCCGAGCCGATCTCGGTACCCCGCAGACTATTGAAGGTGAGAGCTGCTCTCGAGATCACGGAAAAGCCCATAAGATCTTTCATATAGTCGGTAAGAGCCTTGCGTTCATCGGCAGGCTTGGCGGCAAATCTGAACATCATAGTTATAATGTTGCCGACCTGCTTTCCCGGGAGGTCAAAATCAGCACGGGATATATGCTTTGTCACAAAGCTGATAAAGTCGTTCTCGAATTTGTCAAGGTCTACAGGCTTGTAGGCCGAGTCCTCGTCATCATCGTGCTTGTCGGTAATGCCTGTGCCTACGAACTTTATATCGAACTGCTTGGGCTTGATAGTCATAGCATCGGCCTCGAGCATTTCGTCAACGCCTGCGTGGTAGAGCTCCCACTGCAAGGGGTAGACCTTCGGGATAATATCGTATTTGAGCCACACGTTATGGATATTTTTATACTCGGGGTCGGTGGAGCTTGCTGCCGGGGCTTCAAAGGTGTAGATGAATGCATCATCGGCGGTAATGCCGAATTCATCGGTGTGCTCGGTTATGTACTTGCCTGTCAGGTCGCTGACGGCACCTGCACGGCTGTAGCCTGCTATCCATATCTTAGCTCCCTTGAGAGAGTGCTGCTCCTCATAGGTCTTTATCCTTTCAATGACCTTTGCAGCAGCCTCGGAAAAGCCCTCGGCATCGCCTGTGGTGCCTGCCTTGAAGTTGCTTGCCCACTCGCTGCCGTATCTTCCGCCCCTTATCGCAACAGCGATGATGCTTCCGCTGTCGGTCTTTTTATGCCCGATTATAGTACCTATGCTGTCCTCGGTGGGGGTCTTTTCCATATCAGCCACAGCGAAGCTATCCTTATCAAAGCCAACTGAGGACAAAAAGTCTATCGTGTTCTGAGCCTTGCTCTCACTCAGAAAGGCATTGAAGGAGGAGCTCGCCAGAATAAACGAGAGCGTTCTCAGATGCTCGTTTGTTTCCTTGGCAGAGGACTCGAAATATGAGTCGGAGTAGAAAAAAATATCCTCCGTGTATTCCTTCTCAAAAGAGGGTGCATAGCTGTATTTGCCTTTAAGCAGAGGTGTTGCTGTGGAGTCATCGGCAAAGGCAGAGAGCGGCAGCAGACCTATAGCCAGCACAGTGCTGAGTGTCAGAGCGGTTAGCTTTTTTAAGAGTCTCATTTGGGCTCCTTTCGCATCAGATGTTTCCCCAGCCCATAGCGACATGGGGCAGATTGTCAACGGTGATGATCTCACCTGTGAGAACACGGAAGTCCTCCTTTTGGTAATAGCCTACAGCGTAGGTCTGGGCTTCGAGGTAAACGCTTTCGGCTTTGAGAACGTTCTTAGCGTATTCCATTCCTGCGTGCAGGAGCTTTCCTCCGAGCCCTGTTCCGTGAACAAGGGTTATCACTCTGCCAAGCTGCAGAGCCTTCTTCTCCTCGTCCCTCCAGAAAAGTCTGAGGTAGGCACTAACTCTGCCGTCATCGTTCTCGCAGAAAACGTGCCAGCTGTAGTAATCCTTGCAGTCAAGGTCCTGATAAACGCAGTCTTGCTCGACTACAAATATCTCGGCACGGCTGCGGAGTATCTCATAGAGCTCCCTTGTGGTGAGCTCATCGAAGGTTTTTATTTTGGGTAGCATCTGAGCCTCCTGATGTAAGTGAAGGTGTAGTCCTCGCCCTTATCTCTAAGCATAGTGAGAAGCTTTTCAAGCAGGGCGGCGGTATCGGGGTGCATTCTGGCACCTGCGTTTCCCCTGTTGAAGTAGTCAAGGGGAGAGCCGTCATTGTAGTTTTCCTTCATATAGATCTTGCTGGCGGCCATTCTGTCGCAGAACATCTCCTTGACATAGCGGACGGGCATTCTCACGGGGGTCATTTTCTTAGTGGCCTTGTTGTAGTCTGTCCAGTACTCATAGTGGTGCTTGTTGCGTCCTTTGTGGTGCATCCACGCACGGGAGTAGCCGTTCTCGTCACGTTCGCCCTCGTGAGGTGAGCGTGTGCCCTGATAGTAGCGGCAGCCGCTCAGAAATTCCTCGGGGGAGTATTTTGACAGGTCATGGAACAGCCCCTGAAAGCCTATTCCTGCCCTGAAGCAGTTTTTTATTACCTCGTGGCGGTGACGGGTTATCGTTCTGAAATGCCCGACCGCCTTTTTTAGTGTGATATGATCTTTTCTCATGATTACCTCGGTCTATGTTTTATCCTTGGATCTGCAGATGTCATAAAGCGGACAGCCCTCGCATTTAGGCTTCGGTGCTTTGCAGAACTCTCTTCCGAAGAGCACGAGCCTGTGGCAGAAGTCTGAGCTTTTCTCGGGCGGAATGACCTCACGAAGCTGCATTTCGACCTTTACGGGCTCTTTAGAGTCAGTAAGCCCGAGCCTTCCGCAAATGCGTATGCAGTGCGTATCTGTGACATAAGCAGGCTTGTGGTGAACATCGCCCATAACAAGGTTTGCAGTCTTCCTGCCGATACCCGGCAGGGTAGTAAGCTCCTCGATAGTTTCGGGGATAACTCCGCCGTAAACGTCACGCAGGCGAATACACATTTCTTTAATGCTCTTAGCCTTTGTTTTATAAAGTCCGCAGGGCTTGATGATGCTCTCCAGCTCAGAAAGCTCAGCCTCAGCAAAGTCATCTACCGACCTGTATTTTGAGAACAGCTCTGGTGTAACAAGGTTCACCCTTGCATCAGTACACTGTGCCGAGAGCCTGCCTGCTATCATAAGCTCGTGTGGCTTTTCGTATGTAAGGGAGCACACCGCATCGGGGTACTGGGCTTCAAGACCCTCGATAATGCTCTGAACGTACTTTTTTGTGGGCTTTTTCAAATCATCACCGCCTGAATAGACTTATTCCATTATATTATACTATATTTCTCTGAATAAGTCAATAAAAATCCCTGCCGATGACCGACAGGGATTGATCAGTTTATAGGAAAATTACTTTGTAAGACCCCAGATGTCCTTAGCGTACTCCTCAACAGAGCGGTCAGCGGAGAAGATACCTGCACCAGCGATGTTTGCAAGGCTCATCTTGTTCCACTTTGTCTTATCCTTGTAGCACTCGGAAGCGTACTTCTGAGCCTTCTGATAGGAATCGAAATCCTTAAGAGCCATATATGGGTCAGACTTCTTCAGGCTGTCAGCGATCTCAGGGAACTGAACTCCGTTGATGCCGTAGTTGATAGTATCAACAGCAGACCTGATTATATCGTTTGAGTTGTAGAAATCGATAGGCTTATAGGAAGCCTTGCAGGCATTTACCTCATCAACGTTCATACCGAAGATGATGATGTTCTCATCGCCTACCTGCTCATGGATCTCAACGTTAGCACCGTCCATAGTACCGAGGGTAACTGCACCGTTTATCATAAGCTTCATGTTGCCTGTACCGCTTGCCTCAGTACCTGCGAGAGAGATCTGCTCGGAGATATCAGCAGCAGGCATAAGCTTCTCGGAGAGAGAAACGTTGTAGTCCTCAAGGAAGATAACGCTCAGCTTCTCATTGAGCTTAGGATTCTTTCTGAGCTCCTCGGAAATGTTCCAGATAAGCTTGATGATCTGCTTTGCCATATAGTATCCGGGAGCAGCCTTTGCAGCAAAGATATAGGTCTTGGGAACTACGTCTGCATTCGGATTGTTTTTGAGGTAGTTGTACTCAGCGATGATATTGAGGGCATTGAGCTGCTGTCTCTTGTACTCGTGCAGTCTCTTTACCTGAACATCAAATATCGACTCGGTGTTGAGTATCACACCGTACTGATTCTTTACATATTTAGCGAAGCTGTTCTTGTTGTCAAGCTTGATCTGTGCAAGCCTTTTAAGAACGTCTTTATCGTCCTTGAATACTGAGAGCTTTGAAAGCTCAGCCGCATTTTTAAGGAAGCCGCTGCCGATCTTCTCTTTAAGGAGCTCTGTCAGACCTTCATTCGACTGATAGAGCCATCTTCTGTATGCAATACCGTTTGTAACATTCTTGAACTTTGTAGGTGTATCAAGGAACTCGTCCTTAAAGGTCTCCTTCTTGATGATCTCGGAGTGAATCTTAGCAACACCGTTTACGCTGTGTGAAGCATGAACGCAGAGAGTTGCCATCTTTACCTTGTTGTTCTCAATGATGGACATACGGGATACCTTGGCCTCGTCACGGTATCTCTCCCAGAGGTCACGGCAGTATCTCTCGTTGATCTCAACGATGATAGAGAAGATTCTCGGGCAGACGCTCTTGAGAAGGTTTACGTCCCATTTTTCAAGAGCCTCGGGCATTACCGTGTGGTTTGTATATGCAAAGGTATTCTGAACGATATGCCATGCCTTATCCCAGCTGTAGCCGCACTCGTCGAGGAGCACTCTCATAAGCTCGGGGATAGCAAGTGTGGGGTGAGTGTCATTTATGTGGATAGCAACCTTCTCGTGCAGGTTGTCAAGAGTGCCGTAAACACTCATGTGCTGGTTTACGATATCACCGATAGATGCTGCACAGAGGAAGTACTGCTGTCTGAGTCTGAGGCTCTTGCCCTCTGCGTGGTTATCGTTAGGATAGAGAACCTTGGTGATAGCCTGTGAGATAATGTTCTTTGAAAGTGCCTTCTGATAGTCGCCCTTGTTGAACATTGACATATCGAAGGAAGCCATTTCAGCCTTCCAGAGTCTGAGCTTTGAAACTGCCTTGCTGTCGTAGCCCGAAACGAACAGGTCATAAGGCACAGCCATAACCGAGGTGTAGTTCTCGTGAGTTACACAGTGATACTGATTGTCCCAGTACTCTTTGAGCTCGCCGTCAAATCTTACCTCGATAGCTTTGGTAGGAGCAGGAACGAGCCATACTGAACCGCCCGGGAGCCAGTTATCAGGGAGCTCGGTCTGCCAGCCCTCTTCAAGCTTCTGCTTGAAGATACCGTACTCATAGCAGATAGAGTAGCCTGTAGCGTGGTAACCGTCAGCAGCGAGAGCATCGAGGTAGCAGGCAGCAAGTCTTCCGAGACCGCCGTTTCCGAGACCTGCATCGGGCTCGCACTCGTAGATACCGTTTATTGAGATACCGAGCTCCTTGAGCATTTCGGTAGCCTGCTTGTTCATCTCAAGATTATAGAGTGAAGTTTTAAGGGATCGGCCCATAAGGAACTCCATTGAGAGGTAATAAACCTTTTTCTTTCCTGCGGACTGAGTAGCCACAGTGAACTTACGTCTTTTTGCCTTGAGTATGCCGACAACGATCTTGCTGAGCGCTTCATACACCTGCTGATCGGTAGCCTCATCGGGAGTGGTCTGGAAGTCATTATGCAGAACATCAATGAACTGCTTTTTGAGATCCTCTTTAGAAATAGTTTTTTCTGTAGACTTTGTTTTAGCCTTATCAACGGCCTTAGGTGCCTTTTCAGTTGTCTTAGCCATAATTTCCTCCTATTAGTCATTAATTATAACTGCAACAGTTATACAGATACTTTAATATTATATCACAATTTGGCTTATATTGCAAGTTTTTTAGTTTGGTCTGCAAGAAAAGTTTACATTTTTTTCAATTATTGAAATTTAGCTTTATATAATAGTATTATCTGTGATTTTTTCTACAGTTTATACAATCCACTCAGCAACTTTTTGTGAGATAAAGCATTAAAACATTTAACTTTAGACCATCTGACACCACGTCAGCTGGGCAAAATAGCGGAAACACGACCAAAAAAAGCAAGAAAAACAAAAGAATAACGACAAAACAAAGAGAACAACAAAAAGGGAAACAGCAAACGTCCCAACTCCCATAAACCACCCTTGAGCAGTCTGCTTCGCAGGTCGCTCGGGTGGGTGATGGGGCTTTGACGGTTGGTGTTCTGCTTGGGTGGCTTGGGTGTTGTTCTCTTTGTTTCTGTTGGTAAAGTATAGTGCAAAATCAACAAAAAGATGACTTCGTTTTTGTGCAAACAAATGTTTTATATTTTAATTTGGCAACATTTCAGCAATTGTTGCATTTTTTATGCAACAAAAACTCCCTTTTCGAGGGATAAGTGAGAGGGGTCAGCAGAACAAACTGCACCGCCTCGGAAAGGAGAATAATTATGTCAAACAGTAAGCTCGTTAATTTCGCAAGACGCTTCTTCCATACAAGAAACGCCTTCGAGGCTGCGGTCGCAGCAGGTGTGCCGCCCGAAAAAGCTGCCCTTGGTGCTGATTCGATGCTCGAACAGCCCGCTGCAAGAAAGGAGCTCGAACGCCTGGAGAAAAGCTCTCCGCAAACACTCTCTTATGTGAGGACAGGCCTTACCCGACTTGCCTTCGGGCAGGTGAATGACGCCGTAAGGCTCGCCTTTGATAAGGAGGTCACGGCTGAGCAGATCATGAAAATGGACCTCTTCAATATCTCGGGGATAAAGCTCCAGAAGGACGGAGCTGTTGAGATAAAGTTTGCCGACAGGCAGACTGCCCTCGAAAAGCTGGTCGAGCTTGACCCCGAGCTCAAAGAGGTCTCAGATGCCGATAAGCTGATCTCAATGATCTACGGCGGCTCGGGAAGTGACAGCAATGATGACGGATAAGCTCTCGGAAAAACAGCTCGATGTTTTCCTCTGGTGGAGAGAGGAACGCACCCGTGACTTTGACGGCATCATCTGCGACGGTGCTGTCCGCTCGGGGAAGACCTTCGCTCTGTCGCTGTCGTTCACGCTCTGGGCGATGACAAGCTTCGACGGGAAACGATTTGCCCTCTGCTCCAAAACGATAGCAAGCTTGAAGCGAAACCTTCTGCCTGATATTTTCTCTTTTCTGAAGCTGATGAAAATGCCCTTTCGGTACTATCCCTCAAAAAATAAGATCGAGATAGGCTTCGGCAGGCACAGAAATGACTTCTACCTCTTCGGCGGCAAGGACGAAAGCTCAGCCGCACTGATTCAGGGTATAACCCTTGCAGGTGTGCTCTTTGATGAGGCTGTCCTTATGCCAAGGACCTTCGTTGAGCAGGCCTGTGCAAGGTGCTCTGTGAAGGGCTCGAAGATATTTATGTGCTGCAATCCCGATAACCCTTACCACTGGTTCAAGC
>ONLC01000021.1 GCA_900318545.1 uncultured Eubacteriales bacterium | reverse complement strand
AAAAACAGCACCACAGCTATGGCGGAGAGCGATGCTATCAAGGAAAACAAGAAGAAGATCTCCTCAGCTGAGGATAAGCTTGATGAGCTTGAAAGCAGACAGGCTGAACTCGATGAGAAGATCAACGCAACCAAAGACGACATCTCAAAGGAACAGGAAAATCAGGACGCCATCAATGCTCAGATCGAGACTGTTGAGGAAACTATCCTTACGCTGGAGGACTCTATCGCAGAGATCAGCGCTCAGATAGATGAGCTCACAGAGCAGATCGGCATAAGTGAGATCATGATCCGCAACAAGAAGGACGAGATCGACACCGGCATAGGTGAGTTCAAGCAGAGGCTCAGAGCACTCTATATCGCAGGCAACGGCTCCTACTCCGATATTCTTATCGGTGCGGAGGACTTCTACGATATGCTGATGAAGCTCGAGCTCGTTAAGCGTGTAGCAGACCACGACAATTCCATGATCGACAACCTCAGCGAGATGAAGGCTCAGTATGAAGCCGATCAGAAAAAGCTCGAAGAGGATAAGGCTGAGCTTGAGGAGCGTAAGGCTGAGCTCAAGGAGCAGATGGATTACCACGCTGCCCAGAAGGCTAAGCTTAATGAGCTCTATTCGCAGAGTCAGGCTGTTATCGATCAGCTCGAGATAGACCGTCAGGCTTACGAGAACAATAAGGCTCAGATCGATAAGGAGCACGAGGAATTCGAGGCTCAGATCCAGGCACTTCTCGAGGAGCAGGAGGCTATCAAGAAGAAGGAAGAGGAAGAGCGCAAGAAGGCCGAGGAAGAAGCCCGCAAGCGCCGTGAGGAGGAGGAGCGTCAGCGTCAGCTCGCTCAGCAGCAGTCACAGCAGAGCAGCAGCACGGCTAATAACTCGGGCAGCTCACAGAGCTCCAGCGCTGAGACAGGCACCACCAATACAAATCAGTCCAGCACCGATAACTCGTCCTACGGATATAAGGACAAGTCTATGTTCACTTGGCCTGTGCCCGGCTTCTATTACATCTCTTACGGCGTTGGCTGGAGATGGGGTGCTTACCATCAGGGTATTGATATCTGGTCACAGGGCATAAGAGGAGCTAAGATCTGTGCGGCTGCGGCAGGTACTGTAATACTTGTAAGCAACACCTGTACCCACGACTACGGAAAGAACTACTCCTGCGGCTGCGGCGGCGGATACGGCAACTACTGTATCATTGACCACGGCGGCGGATACTGGACTCTGTACGGACATTCTCAGTATATGTCTGTAACTCAGGGTCAGCACGTTGAACAGGGCGATGTTCTCGGAATAGTCGGCTCGACAGGCCATTCCACAGGCGACCACCTGCACTTTGAGGTACGTATAAACGGAGTACCGCAGAATCCCGAGGATTACGTCTGATCGAGGATACTGCACGCTTCCGCAAATACCCAAAGGAGTAAGTGCTTTTATGAACAGGCTTACAAGCTTTAAGAAATTTCTATCTTTTATCTGTGCTGCAGCGATCTCGCTGGGGATAGCTTCGGGCTCGGCATCGTTTGAAAATGCAGGTGCTGAGGAGGTATATGACGCTCAGACTGACTATGAGCTGAACCCCGATAACTATACCCTCTACGACGAGGGCACAACTGCCGACGGCACTCAGCAGACCGATGAAAACGGCGAGCAGACCACCGACGGAGAGCAGAGTGACGACAGCATAGCCGAGGACGATGAAAGCGCCGCTTACGGTGCTGACCTCGCTATATATGCAGAGCAGCTTCAGAAGATATCCGAAAAGCAGAAGGAGATAAATGAAAAGCTCGATGCTGCTAATGAGGACATCAAAAAAGAGGAAGAAAAGCAGAAGCTTATAATGGATAAGATCGAGGCAGTCAATGATGAGCTTGATGTGCTCAACACCTATATGACTATGCTCGAAATGAAGATCGCTACAAATGAGCGTGATCTCGAAAACAAGCAGGAGGAGATCACAAGCTCTATCGCTGACTTCAAGAAAAGGCTGAGAGCTATGTATATAGCAGGCTCGGACAGCTACACCGATATGGTGCTGCAGGCTGATGACTTCTATGATGTGCTTATGAGGCTGGAGCTTATAAAGCGTGTCGCTAAGCATGACGACAGCATGATAGATAAGCTCGTGAAGATGAAGGAGGAGTACGAGGCTCTTGAAGAGGAGCTTGACTCTCAGAAGAAGGAGTACGAAACTCAGGAGGAGCAGTATAACAAGCAGAGACAGGAGCTGACCGACCTTTACGCTTCAAGCAAGAAGGCTCAGGCTCAGCTTGAAGCTGAGACAAAGCAGCTCCAGAAGCAGAACGATGCCTACGATAACGAGAGATTGTCGTTTGAGGGCTCCCTCGGAGATGTGCTCAAATCAACAGGCACGGGCGGAACTGCAAGAGATAATGAGATACTTGCATCAATGATGCTTGCTAATGATGTGCTCGATGAGCTGCATAAGCAGTACCGTGAGAAAATCAGGAACAAGGAGAGCATAGACGAGTACGAGCCCGACTATTACTTTGAGTGGCCGCTGCCGGGCAATTACAACATCACCTACGGCGTTGGCCCGAGGTGGGGCTCATACCATAACGGACTCGATATCATGGGCAATCACGGAGACCCTGTCCACGCCTGCGAGAGCGGTGTGGTTATCAGGACGAACACCACCTGCACCCATGACTACGGAAAGAGCGAGTCCTGCGGCTGCGGAGGCGGCTACGGAAACTTCATTATCATAGACCACGGAAACGGCTTTATTACCCTGTACGGACACCTTTCCGCACTTGATGTAACGGTTGGCGACAGAGTGAAGTCGGGAGATATAATCGGCAGAATGGGCTCGACAGGTCATTCCACAGGCGATCACCTGCACCTTGAAATACGCTACAACGGCTATGTGCTCAATCCTGCTTACTATGTAAATGTACGCTGATATAAAGGCTCTGATGTTTATTCGTCAGAGCCTTATTATTTATGCGCTTGAATCAGAGAATTCTCTGAAAAAATATGCTTGACAAAATCGGAAAAGTGTGTTATATTTATATCGTGGTTAGCTAGTACTAACCGCACCACGAATTTTACTAAAGGAGACGATAATATGAGTATCGTTGTTGTAGGCGGTAATGACCGCATGGCTACAAGGTATAAGGACATCTGCAAGTCCTATAACTGTAAGGCGAAGGTTTTCACTCAGATGCCTGCCGATTTTGAAAGAAAGCTCGGAAGCCCCGATCTTATGGTAGTTTTCACCAATACCTGTTCGCATAAAATGCTCGCAGGAGTGGTGTCAAAGTCATCAAAGCTCGATATTCCGATTGCCAGAATACATTCGGCAAGCGTGAGTGCTCTCAAAACAATTCTTGATGAATACTGTGCATGATGTATATTTTTTGATCAGCAGTTAGAGAATGCTAACTATGTATTTTGGAGGCAAACAATGTCACAGAAGGAATGTCTTTGTTTTCAGAAAAAGCTTGCGTTTCACTCGGCACCGTGCCTGATGGGGGTAAAGTGTGCAGCACTTATGTCACTGTTTGACAGCGACAGCGGAGTAGATGAGAATATCATGGACTTTAATCTGAAAGCTGCCGCAAAGGGACTGAAGATCAGAGTCCTCTGCCGATGCAAGGGAAGGCGGCTTGTGCTTGTGTATAATGAAAGGCAGCTTAGAGAGCATATTTCGGAGAGGCGTGCTGCAAGGGTGCTGAGAGCCTATGGCTACAGAGATACAATGAGCCTTGATGAAGCTCTGAACAGGCTGTCGGAGAGGGTGCGTGAAAGTGCTGATTTTCCACACGAGATAGGGATTTTCCTCGGCTATCCGACTGATGACGTGATAGGCTTTATCAGAAACAAAGGCGAGAACTTTCTTCTTTGCGGACCGTGGAAGGTCTACAATGATGTTGAGGGAGCGAAACGCAGCTTTCGTAAGTATGAAAAGTGCAGAGCTTATCTGTGCAATAAATTAAATGAGGGTCTGGACATATATCAGGCACTCAGAATTTCTTAGGAGGTTTTTTCATGGCAAATGCAGTAATCTATTGGAGTGCAACAGGCAACACTGAGGCAATGGCTCAGGCAGTGGCAGAGGGTGCAGGTGTAAAGGCTGTAACATTCTCGGAGTTTGACGGAGATCTTGCAGCACTTGACGCAGTAGCATTCGGATGCCCTGCAATGGGAGCAGAGGAGCTTGAGGACAGCGAGGTAGAGCCTTTCTTCGCAGCTAACGAGAGTAAGCTTGCAGGCAAGAAGGTAGCACTTTTCGGCTCTTATGACTGGGGTGACGGCGAGTGGATGAGGCTCTGGGCTGACAGAGTAAAGGCAGCAGGCGGAGAGCTTGTTGACGAGGGACTTATCTGCAACCTCACACCTGATGATGAGGCAATAGCAAAGTGCAAGGCGCTTGGTGAAAAGATAAAGTAATTACTAATATCCTTTCATAAATTATAATGGGCAGACACTTCACACAAGAGGTGCCTGCCCGATTTTTTGATGTGAGATGCGGCAAAAAAGCCCACTCCGAAATGAAGCGGGCTTGTGTACTATTATAGCTCTGTATTACTTAGCTGTTGCCATGATAGCGTCGATTATGCTCTGGAATTTCCACTCGGGGATAAGCTCACGGTCAAGCAGACCAAAGTTCTCTCCGTCACCTACAAAGGCTCCGTTATCCCACCAGATACAGGGAACACCGTACTGCTCAGCTACGCTGAGATAGTATGTCACACACTCGACTCTCTCTTCATCGTTCATCTTGTTCATGCAGCCAAACTCGCCCACGATAACAGGGATATGCTGGCTGAGGAAGATCTCGTCAAGGTCTGTGAACAGTGTGTCAATAGAGGCTGCGTCTTTAGCTGCATCAAACTGGTCTGTACCCTTTGTGTCAAGTGCAAAGGAGTAAGGCAGATAAGCATGAACAGAAACTATCAGGTGATCGTCATCATAGTTCGGGAGAACTATCTGCTGTAAGCAGTTCTTTGATGACGAAGCTGCATAGCCTGTTATCATCAGTGAACGCTTGTCGTTGTTTCCGCCGCTTGCCCTTACAGTGTCATAGAATGCCTTTGCATAAGCGTTTACAACCTCACGGGACTCGCTGTCGCCGCCTGTCCATTCCTTGCTTGTGCCTCTTAGACGTGGCTCGTTCACACCCTCGAAGATAAGCCTTTCATCGTAGTTCTTGAACTCCTCTGCGATCTGCTTCCAGAGTGCTGTGAGCTGTTCTATATCCTGATCCTTATCCTCGTTGGTCGGGAAGTACCACTCCTCATGGTGGGTGTTCAGTATAACGAACATATCGTTATCTATCGCATAGTCAACTACCTCGTGAACTCTTGCCATCCATGCGGGGTCTACATTGTAGTTCTCGTCCATATGAGTGCCCCAGCTTACAGGCAGTCTGAGAACATTGAAGCCCGACTGGCTGACTAAGTCTATCATCTCTTTGGTGGTCTTGGGGTTTCCCCATGAGGTTTCGGCAGCTATCGTGCCGTCACCGCCTGTAGCATCGAAGGTGTTTCCGAGGTTCCAGCCTACCCTCATCTTAGCAACGAGATCCCATGCGGACTCATCGCTCATTTCCTGCTGTGTGTCGTACTTGCTCACGTAAAGTCCCTCTGTGTCTGAGTTGTCTCCGCTGTCTGCCTGCGAGCCTGATACTGCCTTGCTCTCTGTCTTTGAGTCAGCAGACGAGGAGCTGCTGTCATCGCCGCAGGAGCCCATAGCAAGACACATTACAGCCGCAGCGGATATAGCTGCTATTCTTTTAATAAACATTGATATTCTCCTTTCAGTCTTTTTTATCTTCTTTACGGTAAGCCCAGAGTATTCCTTTCAGGCTGTCCGCTTTTACCAGATCAATATAGTCCTGTATGCAGGTCAGAGGCTTTTCGGTGATGACACCTCCGAACTTATCCTGAAACAGGTGGTGGGCATCTGAACCCGAGGTCTTTGGCAGGCCGAAGCTTTCGGCATACCAGTTTGCCCTGTCATTCATTTCGTCCTCAAGGTTGCCTGCGTTGTAGACCTCAACTGCATCAACATCTCTTGGGAAGAGCCTTATAGTGTCGATGTAGTATACCTCACGGAACGGGTGAGCATGAACGAAAAGACCGCCGTCTCCTCTCACAAGCTTTGAAAGCTCGGGTACCTTCATATCCATCATTTCGGGGTGAGCCTTTATCCAGTCCTTGTCTAATCCGTAGATCAGAAAATCAGTTCCGTGATAGGTATACTCTATCCCGAACATAATCGTCATACCAAGCTCGTCCCCGACCTTTTTGGCATTCTCATAGCCCTTGCAGTAGTCATCGACCATTTTCTCCCACGGCTGGGTTTTGTCTATGCAGGTGTTGCCGTTGAAGAAGTGATCCGTTATCATCATACCGCTGTAGCCAAGCTCGTGGAACTTTCTTACCTGCTCCTCAGCCGTTGCCGAGGCACAGCCGCTTGCTTCCTTGGTGTGGCAGTGTGTTTCATAGATGTACTCCATTACTCAACACCCCTTGTGATGATCTCCATACACATTCTGCCGTTATGGTAGGGGCACTTCCACGGTCCTGCGATCTCCTTCCTCTCATCGGGAACACCGTCAAAGGATACCTCGCTGAACCACTCCGAGCCCTCTCTCTTGTCGATAACACGCTCTTTAATTTTCTCCCAAACGGAGTGTGCTGCATCAAGGAACCTCTTGTCGCCGCTGTGCTGATAAGCATTTGTGAAGCCTACCACAGCCTCAGCCTGAACCCACCAAACACGCTTTTTGTCGATCTTCTCGTTCTCACGCTCGTTATTGAGAGCGCCCTCTTCAAGAGCTATTTTCAGGATATTCTCGGAAATCTTCAGATCCATTTCGGCAAACTTTGCTCTTAGCTCCTCATCACCGAGGGTATCGCAGGCAAGGTCCATAAGCCATGTGGCTTCAATGTCGTGACCGTAGGAGTGTATATCTCCTACAAGCTTATAGTCATTGTCAAAGAATACTTTAAGAGCATTGGTCTCGGGAGTGTATACAATGTCGCTCATCTGCCCGAGCAGGTACCTGAGTCTCTCGCCCACATCGGCTCTCTGCTCCGCCTTGTAGAGCTCGGTGTAAGCCTCTATCAGGTGGAGGATAGTGTTCATCGTTCTGTCAGCGTGCAGACCGTTCTCGGAGAGCTCATCGTTTGCGGCATCGTTCCAGTCGCAGTCGAAGGCCTCGCCGTAGCCGTTGTCTTTGAGGGCAAGCTTTTCAACATCGTCATAAAGCTTATAGGCAAGCTCGAGAGCATCTTTCCTTCCTGCCGAATTATAAAGGCAGGAAAGTGCATATATAGCAAAGGCGATATTGTAGGTGTGCTTCTGCGTATCGGAGGGCTTGCCGTCATAGGTGGTCATCCAGTAAACTCCGCCCTTGTTAAAGTCTACGCAGTGGTCTTTGATGTACTCATAGGCATGGAGAGCGTTCTCCAGACAGTGCTCATCACCAAGCACAGCATAGGCCTTTGAATAAAACCACAGTATCCTTGAATGAAGGATAACTCCCTTGTCGGCTTTTTTGTCAACATTCAGGTCGAACCCTACATAGCCGTAAAATCCGCCGTTTTCGTCATCTCTGAGCTTATCCCAGAACGGCATTATGTGTCCTGTAAGCTCCTGTCTGATCTCTGAGATCATTAGCTTTCCTCCTGTTCTGTGATCCTTCTTGCCTCGACATAGAACCTCTTATCAGCAGCGTGACCCATAGAGAAGGTCTTTCTCGGCAGTGCTCCGTCCTTGATAACAGTCGGGAAGAGCTCTGCCTTTGACATATCCTCCAGCAGGAAGCCCACATTGCCCTCAGTCTTCGAGAGCTGGCTTACAACCTCAGAGCCGTGGATATAGTCGATAGCTGAGCCGTACCTTTCGGCGTAGGCATCAATAAAGTTCACGAAAGTACCTACTGCAAGGTTTGCCGTGGGCTTATGTATATAGTATGGGAATTCCATAGCATTTATAACGAGAGTTATCTTCTGGTCTGATGGCTCGTGGCTGAGACCGAGTGCCTCCTTGGCCTCTTCGATGAGCCTGTCCTCGTCATCATCGGTGACAACTCTGTGGATAGCCTCAAATTCAAGTGCAGGGGAGTGCAGGTCAACTATCTCAGCGAGGGCATATCTTGCAGGGTGCTTTGACATATCCTTGCCGGGGTT
Organism: uncultured Eubacteriales bacterium; assembly: GCA_900318545.1. GTDB lineage: Bacteria > Bacillota > Clostridia > Oscillospirales > Ruminococcaceae > Hominimerdicola. The sequence continues at coordinate 5,747 of ONLC01000021.1, read as the reverse complement.
TTCCTCTTTAAGCCTGTCATAGATAGCCTTTGCAGTTGCAAGGGAGTGGTTTCCGTCACCCATAGCGAACACAAGCGGCTCCTGGTCTGATACACCGTACTTCTCATTGAAAGCCGCCTTGTCAGCCAGCTTATCAAGTGCAGAGAACACCTGCTCGCAGGCAGCGTCGTCAAGCAGGTAGCCTGTGATGTGTCCGCCGCCGCACATAAGGTCAAAGTCATAGAGCTTTTCAAACCTGTCCTTAACAGCTTCAAGGGGCTCAATAACTGACTTCTTCACATCGTCAATAAGTATCATTATATGAGGAAGCTCGATCTCGGCTTTCTCTCTTACCTTTATTCTCGGGGGAAGTCTTTTTGCAACGGTAGCCTCGGTAGCTCTTACCGGCGACTGCGAGCCCTTGTTATAGTTGTAGCCCTCCATATCAATTGCGCCGACGATACCTGCTCTCATTTTTCCGTCAGACTGCACTCTCTCAACGTAGATAAGCGAGTCCTTGTACTCGGTGAAAACGCCCTCGTCGATGTACTGCTTCATAGTATCATCGATCTTGGTGATACGTCTGTCCACATCGGGATTTTTGAGATAGATCTCGGGAAGAATAAGCTCCAGCGTGCTTTTCTCTCCCTGAGTTATCCTGCGTACCTCCTCCCAGTACTCAGGCTCAGAGGTATACTGGTCGCAGGCAACTACAGCCCACTTGCTCATTTTCTCCGAATCCTTCGAGAACTTCGGCAGAAGAATATCTGCCTTAGTAAAGATCCTTTCCATTTTTTTCAGCTCCTTACAAAATAACATAAAACATTTTCATTAAAATATCCTTAAATCAGCAGCACCGCGGAGCCGAGATTGAGCGAACTTAGCCCTTCGGCGTTGTTCGTCGGCTTCGCTCCTCACCGCCTTCGGGCGGTGGGGGGACGGGGGCGTTGCCCCTGCGACCCTTTGGCAGGGAAAACCCTGCACCGCCACGCGGGTAAGCTTTGATGTTTCTTCTCAGTCGTCGAACGCGGAGCCTAGATAGTGCGAACTATAAGCTTTTTTAATTCATCTATCTTGCTCCGCGTTCAAGGTATGAGAAGCTTTAAGCAAAGGTGCGTCGCGTATTGCCCGTGCGGCAGCACCGCGGAGCCTAGATAGTGCGAACTATAAGCTTTTTTAATTCATCTATCTCGCTCCGCGTTCAAGGTATGAGAAGCTTTAAGCAAAGGTACGTCGCGTATTGCCCGTGCGGCAGCACTATTCCAGCCAGACAAAGCTGTTGTCAGAGTTTATGAAATCAATGTTGTATACATATATCACTTTCCTGATGTTGTGCTCAGCTATGTATTCCGATACTGTCTGAGTCCCCATTCCGAAGTACCTAAGATCACACATAGTAATGTGCTTGTACTTTGAGCAGAAAAACGGCATCATAGAGTTGCAGTAGCTGTCCTTGAGAATGAGTACGCTCTCATCATCAGCCGCACCCTCTGCCTCTATCTCGAGCCTTGTGAAGTTTCCGCCCATAAAGGCCGCATACTTGTCCTTGACGGTTTTAAGCTCATCAGCGAAAAGACCGCTTTTTGTCTGAACTCCGTCGATCTCTTTACACGCCTTCGGAGCAGTGTGGTCGCCTGCAGGCTCGGTGTAGCGGACTGTTATCTCGTTATTCTCCTGAACAGGCAGCCTTATCGTATCGCTCTTTGCAAAGGAGTACGGCGCTTGTGAATACATAGTGCCGTAGAAATCTTTGACCTCTTCTATGCGGTAGTTACACTCGGGAACTTCTTCTCCCATACGCTTCATAAGAGCATCAAAGCCAAACTCTGCACCTGCGGTAGTCCAGTGGTGGTCAGTGCGGTAGTAAAGCTCGTCTTTGTTGTCGGCAGACTTCATAGCGTCAAGAGGGCATACAAAGTTAATCCTGTCGGAAATTGTCTCTTCGATGTGCTTTGCCGCATCAGCCTGATCGTCATTGAGGTTTACCGAAGGAACCTTCTCTGACAGCACGCTCACAGCATTCGGTGCAAGCAGAAAGCTTACGCTCACGTCCTCGGGAAGTGAATCCGCAAAGCGGTTAAGACAGCCTATGTTCTTATCGATCTGCTCGGTGTTTTCTCTGTACTCCTTGAGGTAGAAGCCGTCATCACCAAGATAGACATCATTCTGCTTGGGCTTCATAAATGCCATATCGGAAACGGTCTTGACAGATACCAGCTCGTCTTTGAGAAACACCTGATCGGACATATAGGTCTCAAAATTCTTAGTGAAGTCTCCGCTTTTCAGAGTCTCATAGGAGAACTTGGGGAACTGCTGTAAATTTCTGTTTTCCATTTCGGAAAACTCTCTGTCTTCCTGTAAGATGCTGAAAAAGCATATCCCGAAAATGAACACAAGGAACAGGCAGACTATTATGTAATTTTTGATCTTATCAGCTTTCATAACTTAGCTCCTGTGTCAGAATCTGAAATAAAGGAACGGATTGAACGAATTGCCTGCAAGGTAAGCCGTTGATACCACAAGCAGGACTGCTATCCATAAGGGCTCGCAGACTGCAAAAGCAACGGGCTTTTTAGCTTCAAGCCTGTTTGCAAGCTTCTTTGGCAGGGGAGTAGATGCGATTATCAGAACGGCAAAGGTCACAGCGTAGCTAAGCATATTGAACAATGTCATTCTGTTTGAGAAAGGCACTCCGCCCAGACCGAACATATTCTTGAAGCTCTGTGTCAGCACAGAGAAATCATCGTAAGCGAAGATACCCCAGCCTATGATTATGAAAAACAGCGCATAAATATGAGTTATCACCGCAGGGGCTTTTTTCAGCGTGTTCCAAAGGAGGAACTTCTCTATCAGCAGGAGTATTCCGTAGTAAACACCCCAGATCATGAAGTTCCAGTTGGCGCCATGCCAGAAACCCGTCAGGAACCATACTATCATAATGTTTACACACTGACGGAGCTTTCCCTTGCGGTTTCCCCCGAGGGGTATGTACACGTAGTCTCTGAACCAGCTGGAGAGGGATATGTGCCAGCGTCTCCAGAAATCGGTGATAGAGCTTGCTATATAGGGATAGTTGAAGTTTTCAAGGAAGGTAAAGCCGAACATCTTGCCCAGACCTATGGCCATATCCGAATAGCCCGAGAAGTCAAAGTAGATCTGGAAGGTGTAGGCAAAGGCTCCGAGCCATGCGGCACATACGCTCATTTCGCTCTGCTCTGTCTTTGAGATGAGAGTGAAGAGAGCACCTATATTATTGGCGAGAATTACCTTCTTGCCGAGCCCTATCGCAAATCGGCGCACACCCTGAGAGAAGTTCTCAACTGTCTCGGAGCGCTGCATAAGCTGTTCCTCAACGTCTTTATATCTGACTATCGGTCCTGCGATAAGCTGAGGGAACAGCGCCACATAAGCACCCAGCGTCAGGAAGTTTTTCTGGCTTTTAACATCGCCCTTGTAAACGTCTATAACGTAGGAGAGCGTCTGGAAGCTGTAGAACGATATTCCTATCGGCAGCGTGAAGCCTAAAAGCTTAATGTGCATACCGAATGCATCGTTTGCCGTATTTATGAAGAAGTCTGTGTACTTGAAGAAGAGCAGCAGCCCCATATTCCATACTATCGCAAAAAGCATAGAAAAAAACGGCAGCTTGCTGTCCTTGCGTTTAGCTCTGTCCGCCAGCAGACCCGTCACATAAGCAACCACGGTCGATGCCAGCATAAGCCAGATATAAACAGCCTCGCCCCAGGCATAGAAAACCAGGCTGAACAAAAACAGCACTAAGTTCCTCGCCTTTTTCGGAGCGATGTAATAGACTATCAAAACTGCCGGTAAAAAAGCAAACAAAAAAGTTATACTTGAAAAAACCATTGTGTCCCGTGCCCTCGGCACGAACCTCCTTATATAGAAGATGCTGTAAAGCACAGGGGTATGAGCTCACACCCCGTGCCCGAATAATTGTCAGCCGATGATCTCCTTAGCCTTTGCATCGTCATCGGAGATCGACATGAAAACGTAATTGCCCTTCTGAACGACTACAGCCTTTTCGAGCTTGTCCATTTCGCCGGGAGCGTAATCAGCATATCTTTTCTTCTGATCCTCCAGATAGGTCTTGAGTACGTCATAGATCTCCTTTGCAGCATCTTCGTCCGATGCCTCGAAGCAGTCTATCTCCTCAGCGGTAGCACCCGAGCCCCTGTAGACCTTAGCGACCTTGAACTTGTCCTTTGAAACACCTACAACAGCCTCGACCTTTTCCTCGGAGAGCTCCACGAGCTGATCCTTGTACTCGATCTCATTGAAGAGCTTGTCAGCAATAGCAGCAGCGTCAAGCTTTGTATCAGCCTTAGCAGAGCTGCTCTTTCCGCTGCCCGAGGAATCACCGCTGTCTCCGCAGCCTGTGAGGGCAGCTCCCGATATAGCCATTACTGCACACATTGCAGCACAAAGTATTCTTTTATTCATTTTCTGTACGTCCTTTCTCAGGTATTGTCTATGATATATTGCAGCCAGAGGTCACAGTAATCGGCAAGCAGATGTATGCCGTCTGTAGATGCTTCCTCGGGCAGACAGCCGTTCTCGTCTGCCACAGCTTCAAGGCAGTTGAGGTAAACTGCACCTGTTTCAGTGCAGACCTGCTGAATAGCCTCGTTGAAGCGTGTTACATTGGTGTTGTTGATGTCATCGCCCTCAAGCTCTCTCGAAGCGGTCACAGGCAGTATCGACTCAGCATAGATTGTAGCATTCGGCTGAACAGCCTTTATCTGCTCAATGAGATCTCTGTAGTACTCCTGGAAGTTCTCAATGTAAGGCCAGCCAAGCTCGTTAGTGCCGAGATTGATATAAACTCTGCCGTACTGAGTGCCCTCAGAGAGTGCATCAATGACCGTACCCATATTTCCGTTTGAGAGCGTAAATGCAGGGTCAGTGGTCGCATTGTCGATGTGCATGCCTACGTAGCAGTAGAAGGTAGCCTTGGGATACGGACAGGTATTTTCAAGACCTACCGTTCTTGAATCTCCGATAAATACCGCATCAGAGAGGTCATCTTCCTCATCGTGGGAAACCTGACTCTCGGCAGCTTCAGAGCTTTCCTCCTCTGCCTTTGAGGAGCTGTCAGTCTTTTTAACGTTCTTTTTCTTTGCCTCGGCAGCCTCAGCCTGCGAGCTGTCATCAGAGGGCTCAAAAAACACGGTCTTTGAGGACGCAGCATGAACTCCCCATACGCATGAAAACAGCAGGCACAGTATAGAGAACACTGAAATGATGCCCTGCTGTGTCCTTACTCTTTGTCTTCGGGTATTCTGCAGCTTTATCTGCTCCTGTTCGTTTGCCATTGCTTTCACCGCCCGATATTATTATAACAATACACACCCAAAATATTATAGCACAAAACCATTCTCAATGGAGACCCTTTTGAAAAAGGGTCCTCCCCCCGGACCCCCCTCCCTAAAACTTCTAATTCCTTTTTGGCTAGGGGGAGCTGCATTATGACAGAACAGCTAAGTGTCAGATTTTTGCGTTCTCGGACAGAAAGCCTCCCCCTAGCCAAAAAGAGTTAAAAGTCTTTGGAAAGGGGTTTGGGGAAGAACCTTTCTTCAGAAAGGTTTTCCCCAATAAGTCACGCAGGCAGCAGGGGCAGCGCACAGCAAAAGCCCGGGAGCATTTCTGCTCTCGGGCTTGTAGCCTTTCCCGAAGCCAACGGGGCTATCGGGATATATAAATACTTTCCTTACGAAGCTGCCTTTTCGGTAGTGAAGTCGTCCTTGTAG
>ONLC01000077.1 GCA_900318545.1 uncultured Eubacteriales bacterium | reverse complement strand
AGCTTAAGGTAATACATATAGCCGACCGTAACCTTGTTATCGAACTTCTCGCCTGTTCTTCCGTCATATACAGTGAACTTTCCGTCCTCGCTCATGGAAATAGCATTCGGGTTGATAACCTCGTCCATAGTTCCGAGGGTAAACGGATCGTCCTTATGCTCTAAATAGTTCTGCTGTGCCATTCTGAAGCACTCACGTATATCAGCCTCGTGAGCACCGTCGAATACAGGGGTCATTATCTTCCAGCCAAGTGCCTTGGCAGCCATACCGAGATGCACCTCGAGCACCTGACCGATATTCATACGTGAAGGTACGCCGAGAGGGTTCAGGCAGATATCGAGAGGAGTTCCGTCCTCGAGGAACGGCATATCCTCCTGAGGAAGTATACGTGAAACGACACCCTTGTTTCCGTGACGTCCTGCCATCTTGTCTCCGACAGAGATCTTTCTCTTCTGAGCGATATAGCATCTTACGAGCTGATTTACTCCGGGAGCCAGCTCATCGCTGTTCTCTCTTGTAAATACCTTTACATCTATAATAGTACCTGCTTCACCGTGAGGCACCTTAAGAGAGTTATCTCTTACCTCTCTTGCCTTCTCACCGAAGATAGCTCTGAGCAGTCTTTCCTCGGCGGTAAGCTCAGTCTCTCCCTTAGGAGTTACCTTACCTACGAGTATATCGCCCGAGCGTACCTCAGCACCGATTCTGATAATACCGTCTTCGTCAAGGTCCTTCAGAGCTTCCTCACCTACGTTCGGAATATCTCTTGTGATCTCCTCAGGTCCGAGCTTGGTGTCTCTTGCCTCGGTCTCGTATTCTTCAATATGGATAGATGTGTACTTATCCTGCTTTACAAGGTTCTCATTCAGAAGAACGGCGTCCTCGTAGTTGTAGCCTTCCCATGTCATGAAGCCGATAAGGGCATTTTTACCAAGGGAGAGCTCTCCGTTTGCAGTAGCAGGACCGTCACCGATGATCTGATGAGCCTCAACTCTCTCGCCCTTCTCGACGATAGGTCTCTGGTTTGTGCAGGTACCTGCATTTGATCTCTTGAACTTTGTCAGCTCATAGGTTCTGAGCGAGCCGCTGTCCTCACGGATAACTACCTTGTCAGCGTCAACGTTCTCAACGATACCGCCTTCCTTGGCAACAACAGCAACACCCGAATCCAGACAAGCCTTATACTCCATACCTGTACCTACGATAGGCGACTCGGTTTTAAGGAGCGGCACAGCCTGTCTCTGCATGTTAGAGCCCATCAGAGCACGGTTAGCGTCATCGTTCTCAAGGAACGGGATACAAGCCGTAGCGACAGACACTACCATCTTAGGAGATACATCCATGAAGTCGATCCTCTCTCTTTCGATCTCAAGGATCTGATCTCTGTATCTTCCGTTTACCTTAGCTCTTGCAAACCTGTTATCCTCAGTCAGAGGCTCATTTGCCTGAGCTACCATATAGTTATCCTCGACATCGGCAGTCATGTAAACTACCTCGTCGGTAACGACTCCCGTCTCCTTGTCAACTCTTCTGTAAGGAGCCTCAATGAAGCCGTACTGATTGATCCTTGCGAAGGAAGCAAGGTAGGAGATAAGTCCGATGTTAGGTCCTTCAGGAGTCTCGATCGGGCACATTCTTCCGTAATGTGTATAGTGAACGTCACGGACCTCAAATCCTGCACGGTCTCTTGAAAGACCGCCGGGGCCGAGGGCTGAAAGACGTCTCTTGTGAGTAAGCTCAGCCAGAGGGTTATTCTGATCCATGAACTGCGACAGAGGAGATGAACCGAAGAACTCTCTGATAGCGGCAGTTATAGGTCTGATATTGATAAGAGCAGTAGGAGTGATAACCTCAGTACCCTGAGTCTGAATGTTCATTCTCTCACGGACTACTCTTTCCATTCTTGTGAAGCCTATCCTGAACTGGTTCTGGAGAAGCTCACCTACAGAACGGATACGTCTGTTTCCGAGGTGGTCGATATCATCAACAGTGCCGACGCCCTCGCAAAGGTTCAGGAAGTAGGAAACAGTAGCCACGATATCATCAATAGTGATGTGCTTGGGAACAAGCTCGTCAGCTCTTTCTCTTACAGCTTCCTTTATCTCTTCCTCGTCCTCGGCATTATCAAGAATATCCTTGATGACCTTGAACGATACCTTCTCATTTACGCCGTACTCGGAAGCATCAAAGTCGATGAAGTTCTCAATATCGACCATTCCGTTGCCGATGATCTTTACCTCAACATCTTCAAGCTTTGTTATAGCCTCACCTGCGGCAGATGTCATGTGCTCCTTGACCTCTACCTTTACAAAGGCCTCCATAACGCCCTTGTTCTCGATCTCCATAGCACGGTCGAAGCTTAAAAGCTCTCCCTCCTCGGCAAGTATCTCACCTGTCATGGGGTCAGCTATCGGGCGTGACAGTCTGTGCCCCGAAAGCCTTGAGCCTATGCCCAGCTTCTTATTATACTTATATCTTCCGAATCTCGAAAGGTCATATCTCTTTGCATCAAAGAACAGATTGTTAAGATGTGTCACAGAGGACTCAACCGTAGGCGGCTCACCCGGACGAAGCTTTCTGTAAACCTCAAGCAGAGCCTCTTCCTTGTTAGCGGTCTGATCCTTCTGCATAATAGTCTGAGTCAGTCTCTCATCGGGTCCGAACACCTCTTCGATCTCCTCATTGGTGCCGATTCCGAGAGCTCTGATAAATGTAGTGAGCGGTATCTTTCTGTTCTTGTCTATTCTTACATAAACAACATCATTGGAGTCCATCTCATATTCAAGCCATGCACCTCTGTTAGGGATAACAGTGGTCTTGAACAGATCCTTACCTGTCTTGTCCTTGTCGAAGTCATAGTAAACTCCGGGCGAACGAACAAGCTGAGATACGATAACACGCTCAGCACCGTTGATAACGAAGGTTCCGCTGTCGGTCATCTTCGGGATATCACCCATGTAGACCTCGGACTCCTTGATCTCGCCGGTCTCTGTGTTGTTGAGCCTTGCCGTAACTCTGAGCGGCACCGCATAAGTCACATCTCTTGACTTGCACTCCGCAACAGAATACTTCGCCTCTTCGTCGAATCTGTATCCGACAAAAGTAAGCTCCAGATTTCCGTTATAGTCGGTAATCGTGGATATGTCTCTGAAGACCTCCTTCAGACCTTCGTCGAGGAACCATTGATAAGAATTCTTCTGCACCTCAATAAGGTTCGGCATCTCCAGAACCTCATTGATCTTTGCAAAGCTTTTTCTGGTATTCTTACCAAGCTTCACGTCCTTGACATTCACCATAGGCTTGATCACTCCTTGAATATATTTGACCGCATCATCTCCCCTTTATATAAGGTGTCAGAGACTGCCTTATCCGTAAAAAGGGGCATAAAACGCTATTATGATACATTATAAAATTATACGCCCATTTCAAGCCTTTGTCAAGGATTTTTCATCACTTAAAAGCCCCTTAAATCAAATTTCTACGATTTAGCCAAAAATCACCATTATTTAAGTCAAAAGTTCTACTATTACCATTCTGTTAGCATTTCGTAACTTTTCATTTAATTCAACATTAAATTTGTAACATTCTGGAAGTTCACGGCATATTTTTCCGTCAGGATAAAACCAAGCGGAAAAGCTCTCAAAAAAACTCGTCATTTTTTACAAAAAAGCTTGAATATCAAAGTGTAATATGTTATAATCATTATAGATGTAAAAAGATCATTTTCAAGGAGGATAACTATGAACTGTACACATTTCAGAAGCTTCTTCCCTTCTGCTGACGGAGTGCATAATATTGCTTACTATGTGCGTTTCCCGATAGGAAAGGTAAGGGGCATTGTTCAGATAGTTCACGGAATGTGCGAATATTTTGAAAGATACGATGATTTTGCTGAGTACCTCACAGGGCTGGGCTTTCTTGTCTGCGGAAATGACCACCTCGGTCATGGACAGAGCGTTGACAATGAGGACGACTACGGCTACTTCTCGCCTGAAAACGGCTGGGAGAACTGCGTCAGCGATATGTACAAGCTCACTAGCATAATGAAGAAGTCCTATCCCGATGTGCCGTACTTTATGTTCTGTCACAGTATGGGAAGCTTCCTCGGCAGAGCATACGCTGTAAGGCACAGAAAAACTCTTGACGGCATTATCATCTGCGGTACAGGCTCGGGAGTTGCAGGCACACCCGCTCTTCTGACAGCTTCGGCATCTATGAAAAAAATCAAGGGCGAGCGCCACAGGAGCAAAACGCTCACCATGCTTGCCTTCGGTCAGTACAACAGCAGAATAGAGAATCCGAAATCACCTCGTGACTGGGTCTCCAGAGATGAAGAGATAGTCAAGAAATACGAAAACGATCCTCTCTGCACATTCACGTTTACGATAAACGGCTATGAGAACCTCTCAAAGGTGCTTTACTATGTCAATAACGAGAAGTGGTTTGAAAACTACCCGAAGGCACTTCCTACCTTCCTTATAGCAGGCACTGCCGACCCTGTGGGCAACTGGGGTGAGGGTGTAAAGAAGGTCTATGAGCAGATGGAGGAGCAGGACTGCAATGTCGAGATGAAGCTCTATGACGGTGCAAGGCACGAGCTTATCAATGAGCTTAACAAAGATGAGGTCTACAAGGACGTAAGCGATTTCCTGCTTGACATTATGGGCGAGAAGGAGACAGAAGGCTGATGTTTGCAAAGATCAACAGTCTCGGTCTGCTGGGACTTAATTCGTTCGCTGTTACGGTTGAGGTCGAGGCCTCAAAGGGTCTGCCTGCATTTGACATAGTTGGTCTTGCAGATGTTTCTGTCAGAGAGAGCCGTGAACGTATCAAGAGCGCTCTGCGTTCAAGCGGCATCACCTTTCCTTCAAGCAAGGTGATGATAAACCTTGCCCCTGCCGACATAAGAAAGTCGGGCTCAGGCTTTGACCTTGCTATAGCTGTTGCCCTGCTCAGGGTATCGGGGCTTGTTTCTGACGAACAGCTTGAAAGCTCCGCTATGATCGGCGAGGTCTCCCTCGGCGGTGAGATAAGGTCTATCCACGGTGTTCTTCCAATGACCCTTATGGCACAGAGAAGCGGTATCTCCGAAATATACGTCCCGAAGGACAATGTGCTTGAAGCTTCTGTAGTTGAGGGTATAAAGGTTTACGGAGTGGGCTCGCTTGAAGAGCTGGTACAGCACTTTAAGCAGAGAGCACCTATAGAGCCTGAGCCTACCTACAAGCCGCCTGCCGAGAGCTTTTTCGGCAAGCTCGACTTTGCCGATGTTAAGGGGCAGGCAGCCGCCAAAAAGGCACTTGAGGTCGCTGCCGCAGGCGGTCACAACGCACTGATGATAGGCTCGCCCGGCTCGGGAAAGTCTATGCTTTCAAAGCGTATGCCGTCTATACTCCCTGCTATGACCTTTGAGGAGTCTATAGAAACAACCAACATTCACTCGGTCGCAGGCCTGCTCGACAAGGAGCACCCTCTGGTTACTGTAAGGCCATTCCGTTCGCCGCACCATACGGTCTCTGCGGCAGGACTGGCAGGCGGAGGCTCAATACCAAAGCCGGGAGAGATATCCCTTGCACATAACGGACTGCTCTTCTTGGATGAGCTTGCCGAGTTTTCAAGGCCTGCTCTTGAAATACTGCGTCAGCCGCTTGAAGACCAGAAGGTGACAATCTCCCGTGTGTCGGGAAGCATCACCTATCCAAGCTCCTTTATGCTGATAGGTGCTATGAACCCCTGTCCCTGCGGCTATTACGGCCACCCGACACGAAAGTGTATATGCTCGCAGAAGCAGGTAGCTGCGTACCTCTCAAAAATATCAGGACCGCTTCTTGACAGGTTTGACATTCACTTGGAGGTCGCACCCGTTGAGTATGCTGACCTTTCCTCTGCTGCAAAGGAGGAGCCCTCCGAGGCGATCAGAGAGCGTGTTCAGAAGGCACGGGATATACAGAATGAACGCTTCAAGGGTACGGGTATCAGCTGCAACGCAAGAATGACCTCTGACATTCTGCACGAGTGCTGTCCGCTCACTGACGATGCTTCGTCGCTTCTTGAAAATGTGTTTGAGAAGCTGGGGCTATCGGCAAGAGCTTATGATAAGATACTAAAGGTCGCAAGAACTGCCGCTGACATGGACAGGTCTGAGAAGATCGGCAAAAAGCACATAGCTTTAGCCGTTCAGTACCGCAGTCTCGACCGCAAATACTGGGCATAAGGCGAAAGCCTATAATAAACCGAAAGGAATTAATACCATGAAAAGAATATTGTTTGCATCATCTGAATGTGTACCGTTTATCAAAACAGGCGGACTGGCTGACGTTGTAGGCTCTCTGCCGAAGAGATTTAACAAGGAGTTTTTTGATGTAAGAGTTATCCTCCCGAAATATGCCTGCATGAAGCAGGAGTGGAAGGACAAAATGGAGTATGTCACCCACTTCTATATGGACTGGTCGGGCAGACAGGAGTATGTTGGTATACTTCAGATAGTTCATGAGGGAGTTACCTTCTATTTCGTTGACAACGAACATTACTTCTCGGGAGACAAGCCCTACACCGAACACCACTGGGACGTTGAGAAATTCATGTACTTTGATAAGGCTGTGCTCTCTGCACTTCCCGTACTTGACTTCCGCCCCGACATTATCCACTGCCATGACTGGCAGGCAGGTCTTATCCCTGTGTATCTCCATGACAGCTTCGCAGGCGGCGAGTTCTTCCGTGGGATAAAGTCCGTTATGACTATACATAACCTCAAGTTCCAGGGTAATGACAACTATGATATGTTCAGGTTCATAGCAGGACTTTCCGACTATTACTTCACGCCCGATAAGCTCAAGACAGGCACTATCGACGGCAATATGCTAAAGGGCGGACTGGTTTACGCTGACGCTATCACAACAGTAAGCTCCACCTATGCAGAGGAGATCAAAACAGAATTCTACGGTGAGGGTCTGCACGGACTTATGAGGGCAAGAAAGAATGACCTCAGAGGTATCGTCAACGGTATCGACTATGACGATTACAACCCCGATACCGACAATATGATAGCTGTGAAGTACAACATCGACAATGTGCTTGAAAAGAAGATCCACAACAAGCGTGCTATGCAGGCTGAGTTCAACCTTGCACAGGACGACGGAAAATTCATGGTGGGAATTGTCAGCCGTCTGACTGATCAGAAGGGCTTTGACCTTATCGCCTATATGATGGAGAGAATGTGCCAGCAGGATATACAGTTTGTTGTCCTCGGTACAGGCGAGCCGAGATACGAGGATATGTTCCGCTATTTCGCAGGAAAGTATCCGCACCTTGTTGCCGCAAACATCTTCTACAGCGAGGAGCTCTCGCACAAGATATATGCTTCCTGCGATGCCTTCCTTATGCCCTCCCTGTTTGAGCCCTGCGGCCTTTCACAGCTTATGTCACTCAGATACGGCACAGTGCCTATCGTTCGTGAGACAGGCGGCCTGAAAGACACCGTTCAGCCTTATAACCAGTTTGAACATACAGGCACAGGCTTCAGCTTTGCTAACTACAACGCTCACGAGATGTACAACACAGTAATGTTTGCAAAGTACATCTTCACTGACAGGCATGACGAGTGGAACGGCATTATCAAGTCGGGCATGGCTCAGGACTTCTCGTGGCAGACCTCTGCAAACAAGTATCAGGAAATGTACGACTGGCTCATCGGCGGCTAAATATTCAGGCAAAAAGCTCCGTTCAAAAACGAACGGAGCTTTTTTACATTAATACCATCGGCGAAGCCGATACCTTACCTATTACCTGTTCCCTATTCCCTGTTCCCTGTTATATTGTAGCACTCAGAAGTGCTATCGCATATACTTTAATAAAAGGAGGTCTTTAATATGAACAAAGCAGCTATCCTCTGCGTCGGAGGCGACGCCAGAATGACATATACGGCAAAGGCTCTTGCCGAAAAAAACGATGTTTATACTTACGCAGTCACCGATGACGGTGAAAGCACCGCTGTTCTCACAAGCCTTGATGAAATGCCGAAAAAGGCTGATATGCTTATTCTCGGCATCATCAGAACAGCAGACCTTACCGTGTGTGAACTGCGTAATAAACCCATAAACTGTAAGGATATTCTTCCGCACCTGAAGCCTGATGCACTTATCCTGATCGGAAACCCCAATGAAGCCATGAAGGATTACTTCACCGCCCTAGGCTTTGAGGTCATAAACTATCTTGGGCGAGAGGAGCTCGTTCTGAAAAACACAGTCCCGACCGCAGAGGGGGCTCTCGAGATCGCCCTCAGGGAGCAGCCAATGACCGTCAGAGATCAGAGGGTGCTGGTTATCGGCTCGGGCAGGGTCGCAAAAGCCTGCGCTTGCCTTTTCAAGGCTGTAGGCGCAGTTACCGACATCACCGCAAGAAAGCCCTCCGCTCTGACGGGGTTTCAGCTTCTCGGACATAAGACCTTTCCGCTTGAAAGCCTGAATGAGCA
>ONLC01000044.1 GCA_900318545.1 uncultured Eubacteriales bacterium | reverse complement strand
CATCGAAGGTCAGGACGCCGCCGGCAAGGATACCCAGGCCGCAAAATTCGTTGAATATTTCAAAGAACAGGGAAAAGAAGTTGTAACATATTCTGAATCTGGAACAACCAGCGATAACCCCTTCATCAAAGGTATCGCTGAGCTCAATTACGGCAAAGATTTCGGCATCGAAGAACGCACTCATGCCTTGCTTTATCTAGTCAATCGCTACGAACAGTGGGCAAAAATCGCCGAACCAGTACTCAAGCGCGATGGCATTGTTATCATTACACGCAACTGGCTTTCAACCCTAATCTACGAAGGCTACATGCTTGGCGTCAGTCGCAGCCTCATTACTCGCCTCCACAAGGAAGTTATGCCAGAGCATTACTTCAAGCCAGACAAAATCGTTATTTTGACCATTGATGAAAAGACTCAGGGCGATCGCTCCGACATACTATGCCCTCGGTAATCACGAGGTCGATAATATGGATCTTTGCGAGTCTCTTTGCTTCAGGCTTAAGCAGCTTGGAATTACTGTTCTCAGAAACGAGTACACCTATCTGCTCTCTGAAGGTCAGGCTGTAGTTTTATACGGTACACAGCTTCCGCAGAGATATTACAGAAACGAGGATTTCTCCCACAATGACCTTCCGCAGCTTGATACACAAACACTTACCGCTCTCCTGGGTGTGCCCGATAAAAACGTATGTACAATGCTTATCTCGCATAATCCGCTCCCCTTTGAGGTCTATGCTGAATGGGGTGCAGATGCTGTATTCTCGGGACATTGTCACGGCGGTGTTATAAGGCTGCCGTTTATAGGAGGACTGCTCTCACCCGAGAGGAAATTCTTCCCGAGGTATACTAAGGGCATCTATGAAACTGAAACAGTAAACGGAGCATCATCACTTGCTGTGACGGTAGGACTCGGAAAGTTCAGAATTAATAATCCGGCTGAGATAATGCTTATTACACTAAAGAAAAGGTGAAACAATGTACAAAGATCAATTAAATGCTTACTTTGAAGAGCATATAGACGAGATACTCTCAGACCTTGCCGAGATAATCTCTATAGAAAGCGTCGCCGACGAGGACAGCGATATCAGACCCTTTGGTGAGGGCTCAAAAAAAGCCCTTGAATGGGGAATGAACAAGCTCAGTCAGATCGGAATGACAACAGAGAATATTGACAATTATGCCGTTCACGGTGACTTCTTCAAGGATAAGGAGCCAGTACTGGCTGTTCTTTCACATCTTGATGTCGTACCTGCAGGTGAGGGCTGGTCAAGTGATCCTTTCAGGTTGGATATCAGAAACGATACACTTTACGGACGTGGAACTATCGATGATAAGGGTCCGAGCGTTGCAGTACTGTGGGCTGTAAAAGCTATAAAAGAGCTTAATATCCCAATAAGAAAGAACTTCAGAGTTATATTTGGAGGCGGAGAGGAAATCGGCTGCAATGATATAGACTACTATGAAAAGAAAGTCGGATTCCCTGAAATGATATTCACTCCCGACGGCTCATTTCCTGTGCTGAACTGCGAAAAGGGTATGGTGCATCTGAAATTTGAGGGAACGCTCCCCGATAATGGGATAAACATCAAATGCGGAACTGTTATAAATGCTGTTCCGGGAAAAGCTGTAGTCTCTGTAAACAACAATGACGAGCTTATCTATGCATTAAATAACACGGAGCCCAAGCTTAGCTTCTCCGATGAAGATGGAAAGCTCGTTATCAGAGGTCTTTCCTCTCACGGTTCCAGACCCGAGCGTGGAGTAAACACAGCCACTGCACTTCTTGATGCACTGGTTAAATGCGGTTACAATGAGTTTGAGGCACTTTCTAAGGTGTTCCCTCACGGGGAGTATAACGGCAGATCGGCCGGACTTGGATTTTCTGATAAGATATCGGGTGAAATGACGATGGCTCTTACGCTGCTGAATGTTGAGGGCAGCAAGCTCAGCGGAGGTCTTGATATACGTTTTCCTATTGACAGGAAGTACACTGAGATCTCGGATATTATAAGTAACGCTTTGAATAATGCAGGCATGACTGTGACCGAGTGCGAAGGCATGGAAAGCCATTATGTTGATGAAAATTCATATTTCATTCAGACACTGCTGAGGGTATATGAGGACGTTACAGGTCAAAAGGGCGAATGTATCAGCGAGGGCGGAATTACCTATGTCCACAATACAAAGGGCGGAGTTGCCTTCGGTGCAGAGTTCCCTGACGAGAACAACAATATGCACGGTCCTGATGAGCATATCTCAATGTCTACCTTCAAATACAATCTGAACCTGTATGCAAATGCGATCATTGAACTGACAAAATAAAAAAGGGCGGATATTTCCGCCCTTACTCATATCAGATCGTATTGTTTGAAAGCTCTTTAAGCTCTCTGCCGTCTTTAAGAAGGCTTCTGAGCTTATCTGCATCGGCAGAGCTGATCGAATCTCTGTACTCGGTAAGCCTGTCTATAATGTGGTCTATTTCATCTACAAGAGGCTTATCGTTCATCAGGAAAAGTGTTGTCCACATATCCTCATTGAGCTTGGCGACTCTTGTAAGATCCTTGAACGAGCCTGCTGAAAAGCCGCTCTGTTTAAGCAGACTAGGGCTTTTTACATAAGCGCTCGAAACAATATGTGCAAGCTGAGATGTAAACGCTATCACTCTGTCATGCTCATCAGGGTTTGAGATAACTATTCTTGCAAAGCCGATTTCCTTGGCCAGCGATGATATTTTTGATACTGCACCCATAGGCGTAAGTTCTGTAGGAGTCATAATAAAGCTTGCTTTCTCAAACAGATTATCTACCGAGTAAGCAAAGCCCGAAAACTCTCTTCCTGCCATAGGGTGACAGCCTACGAACGAAACACCGTTTTCATGGCATAGCGAATCGACCTTATCTATTATAGCACGCTTTACACCGCAGGTATCTATAACTATCGTTTCTGCACCGAACTGACTCACATTATCCGAGATAAAATCTATCGTCTGCTGAGGGTGCAGGCAAACAATAATAACATCGCAGGAGCCCATATCCTCTAAAGAGAGCTCTGAATCTATCGCCTCCTGTGCAAGAGCACCTGCAACAGCAGCCCTGTCAATATCATATCCGAAGCAGGAATACGAAGTGTTTTTCTTTATGCTCTTTGCCAGAGAGCCGCCTATAAGTCCAAGACCAACGATACCTATTTTCATAATATCAGATCCTTTCGCATACTTTTATGCTTTTATGTAATAAAGTATAGCACTTTTTTCCTCGTATGTCAACACCTATAAATTCAAAGGAGAAAAAATGATAATCACGGAAAAAGAAAATGAACGTCTCCCCTATCTTCGTGACAAGACCTCAAAGCTGACTACAAAGCCCGGCTGCTATATAATGAAGAACAAGGAGCTAAAAATAATATATATCGGAAAAGCAAAGAACCTAAAAAACAGGGTGTCATCGTACTTCCGACCATGGCAGGATCATCTGCCCAAGGTATGGAAAATGGTCTCTAACGTTTATGATTATGATTTTATCGTAACAGATTCCGAGTTTGAGGCTCTGGTACTTGAGTGTTCACTTATAAAGCAGTATACACCAAAATATAATATTCTCCTGAAGGACGACAAGGGCTACAGCTATATAAGAGTAACAAATGAGCCCTATCCGAGATTACAGGCAGTGCTCCAGAAGGAAGATGACGATGCCCGCTATATTGGTCCCTACACAAGCTCCTACGCTGTTAAACAGGCCGTAGAGGAAGCCAACAAGGTGTTCATGCTCCCGACCTGCAGCAGAAAGTTTCCTAACGATTTCAGAAAACAGCGTCCGTGCCTGAACTTTCATATAAAGCAGTGTATGGGTGTATGTAGAGGCAAAATCTCCGAAAAAGAATATAACGATATAGTTTCGCAGGCTATTGACTATATTAAAAACGGCTCCGAACAGTCTGTAGAGCGTATGACCGAAGAGATGTACAAGGCTTCGGAGGAAATGAACTTCGAGCTTGCAGCAAGGCTAAGAGACAGGATAGCTGCCATTACCAAGGCATCGGAAAGCCAGAAAATTATTGATGAGCATATCAAAAACTGCGATATAGTTGCCATCGCTCATAACGGTGAAAATGCCTGTGCAAGCGTAATAATGTATCGTGGAGGAAGGCTTTTTGATAAGGCTTCGTTTTTCCTCGGAGATACTGACGATCAGGAGAGAATGTACTCTGATTTTCTGATACAGTATTATTCTTCAAAGGACGAGATACCAAGAGATATACTTCTGGAAGCAGATTTTTCTGAGCTTGAGCTCGTTTCTCAGTATCTGGCAGAAAAAACTGGTCACGCAGTACACTTTGCTGTTCCTCAGAGAGGTCAGCTCCTTAAGCTTACTGCTCTTGCTAAGAGTAATGCAGCTGAGTATCTGTCGATAAAGGTAGGCAGAACAAGCCGTGAAATAATTGCCCTTGAAGAGCTTGCAAAGGCACTTGGGCTTGCAAAAACTCCAAATTATATCGAATGCTATGATATCTCAAACCTTGCTTCATCGGATATGGTTGCAGGAATGGTCGTATTTGAGAACGGCAGACCCTCAAAAAAGAACTACAAGCGTTTTTCGATAAAAACTGTCGAGGAGCAGGATGACTACGCCTGCATGGCAGAGGTACTTGAAAGGCGTTTCAGAAACTATTACGAGAAAACTGATGAGGGCTTTGCCACACTTCCCGATCTTATTCTGCTCGACGGCGGCAACGGCCACGTAAACGCTGTGGCTCCGGTGCTTCAGAAAATGGGGATAGAATGTCCCCTGTTTGGTTTGGTAAAGGACTCCAAGCACAGAACAAGAGCTGTTGCTACAGGCGGCGGAGAGATATCTCTGACAAAGGCAAGGTCTGCATTTAATCTTGTGACATCTATTCAGGACGAGGTACACAGGGTTGCAATAACCTATCAGGCTAAAAAGCACAAAAAGAGCTCGTTCGGATTGCAGCTGACCAAAGTAAAAGGCATAGGTGATAAAAAAGCACAAAAACTCATCACTGAATTCAAAACAAAGGACAACCTGAAAAAGGCATCTGCAGAAGAGCTTGCAAAATGTGCAGGTATAAACATAGATAAAGCCAAAGAGCTTGAAGCTATGATAAAGGAGCTGTAAAAATGAACCAATCTGATGTACACAGCTATATAAATTCGTTATCCCACTCGGGTAAGCCTGTTAAGGATCTGAAGAGAATAGCTTCCCTTCTGCATGATCTCGGAGACCCTCAGGACAGGCTTCGCTTTATCCATATAGCGGGGACTAACGGAAAGGGCTCAATAGCACAGATGCTCAATGAGATCTGTATTGATGCAGGACTCAGGACAGGGCTTTTTACATCACCGTATATATTCAGGTTCAATGACAGAATAAAAATAGATAATACCGATATTTCAGACTCTGATCTTGCCAAATACGCTGATACCGTAAAAAAAGCAGCTGAGAGCTCACCCTATGTAAATGAGTTTTCTCAGTTTGAGATAACAATGTCAATAGCATTTCTGTATTACCTTGACAAGGGCTGTGATATAGTTGTCCTCGAAGCAGGTATTGGAGGTCTGCTTGACTGTACCAATATAATCAAGTCGCCGCTTGCCTGCGTTATCGGCTCTGTATCATTTGACCACACTCAGATACTCGGTGACACGATAGAGGAGATAGCATCTCAGAAAGCAGGTATAATAAAAGAAGGCTCTCCCTGCATACTCAGCAGCGGAAGCGGTACCTCAGTTGAGAGGATATTCTCTGAAACAGCTAAAAAAGTAAACTCACCTCTTACAATACCAGACGAGAGCTTTAAGACAGTAAAAAACGGCATCAGCGGTAGCGAATTCTTATATAAGGGTCAGGAATACAGGGTATCTATGCAGGGTAAGCACATGATAAGAAATGCTTGTGCAGTGATAGAAGTCTGCAACGCGGTTAAAGATAAGCTCGGGCTGTCTGAGGAAAACATAAGAAACGGCTTAAAAAAAGCAGTTGTTCCGGCAAGAGTGCAGGTTTTGTCTGAAAAGCCGCTGTTGCTTCTGGACGGAGCTCATAACCCGGACGGTATGGCGGCTCTCGCTGAAACAATTCAATCCTGCGGCAAACGCCCCTGTAAAGCTGTAATAGGTATGTGCAGAGATAAAAATATTATTTCAGCTTTAGAAAAGCTCACAGGCACAGTTGATGAGTTTTTCACCTGTGACGGCTTTTCAGACAGGGCCGAAAGCAAGGAAAAGCTTGCCGAGGTGCTTTGTTCCCTCGGTGCAAAGGCAAGTCCATGCCGTGATGGCATTTACGAAACAGTAAAGGAACTAATGCATAGTAACTCAGAAGGTATCACTCTGATATGCGGTTCATTGTACCTGTGCTCAGAGATACTTACAAAAAACTACATATATGACTTTTTTGTTACAATATGATAAAAAGTTCTTGACATATAGTCGAATTTGTGGTAATCTTAATGTGTGTAAAATTTTATAGTTTTTAACTATATTATAACGAAAGGAGGAACTCCTTTTTTTGGGAGGAAATCTCTATGTTCAAAAAATTCATCAGAACTCTTGGCTTTGCCATTATAGGCATGAGCAGCTTTTGCCAGCCTGTCCTTGCTTATGCAGACAACGGCTCTAACGGTACTGTCGGCGGAGTGATCGGTGCTGTCTTAGGTGGTGTTATCACAGGCAGCGTGCTTGTTAGTATGAGCAGAACCAAACATCATGCTACTAAGGCTGATAAGTATGTAAACTCGGACCTTGATCTTATGCGTCAGTATGATAATTATCTGAGAACTACTACCAGCAAGCGTAAGATCAAAAACGACTAAGGAGTGTATTTATGGCTAATATTTCATATAAGTGCCCTACCTGCGGTGCTGAAATATTCTGGACTGCTGCTGAGAATTGCTTCCACTGTGAATATTGTGATGATAAGTTCTCACTTGAAGAGCTTACCGCTGCTATGGAGAATCAGAAGGCAGATGCTCTGACAGAAGAGAATGTTCAGAAGCATGAGGAGCTTGAAGAGGGCGAATATACACAGTCCAATGACGGAACTGTAGGTAATAACCTTGTAAAGTATACCTGCTCGCATTGCGGCTCGGAGATCATTACAGACAGATCAACTGCGGCAACAGTCTGCGTTTACTGCGGTAATTCTGTAGTTATGGGTGAGCAGATCATCAATGACTTTGCTCCTCAATACATAATCCCCTTCAAGGTGCCTAAGGATAAGTGTATGAGCTCTTTTGCTGCTTTTGCAAAGAAGCCCCTTACGCCAAAATCATTTGATGTAAACTCTATAGTTGATAAGCTGCAGGGCGTGTATATTCCGTTCTGGCTTTATTCGGGCACCTGTCACGGTAATATCAAGTGTGAGTGCTACGATGAAAGAACATGGACTCAGGGCAGCTATGAGTACACCGAGAAAAAATACTATGACGTACTGAGAGACGGTTCCCTTTCGTTTGAGAAGGTGCCAGTTGACGGCTCTTCAAAGACAGAAAACGATGCTATGGACTCTATCGAGCCGTTTGACTTCTCAGAAATGAAGCCGTTTAATGCAGGCTATCTTTCGGGATATCTTGCCGAGAGATACGACGAGGATAAGGAAAAGTGCTATCCCAGAGCTCAGGAAAGAATTGAGAATACAACTAAAGATGCTCTTGTAAGCACCTGTAAATATGACCACGTTAATGTAAATGTATATAATAAAAATACAAAGATCGAAAAAGTCGAATATGCTATGCTTCCTACATGGCTGTTTTATACAACCTATGAGGAAAAGCCTTATTTCTTTGCGATGAACGGTCAGACAGGAAAGTTTATAGGAAACCTTCCTATCGATAAGATCAAGCTGACTATTTATTCTCTGCTCGGTGCTGTCGGAGGCGGAGTGCTCGGTGCACTGATAGGCGGAATATTGAAATGAACGGAGTAATTAATTATAAATGACATCTGTACTTATAATTAAAATAACCCTCGGACTCATAGGTGCGGTAGTCGGTGTATTTGCCGCAGTAAAGATAGGACGGGGTGTTAAAAAGACCTCGGAGCTTATTGACAAGGTCATAAAAGCAACTGATGATGCCGCTACCAAGCCATTGTCCATATCGGGTGCTGAGGGTCTTATGAGACAAAGAGTCAAGAGGGATTTCCCGGGCTTTGATGCTGACTATGCAGGTCAGATAGTACGTTCAGCGATAGCTACATATTTTGCCGTCCTGAACGAAGGCACCGGTGCCGACAGACTCAGACAGTATTGTACCGATGCTCTGGTGCTTGAGGTTGAAGCTATGCTTGATACTAACACTATCAACTACGAGGGCGTAAAGATACACAGTGTCGCAATGAGCGACTACAGAAAGCATGATACTGAAGCAGTTATAACCTATCAGGCAGCCCTTGAGTATAAGCCTCCGAAGAAAATGCTTCAGCAGCACATTTATTCTGCTAAATATGTGTATTATCTTACTGACGAGGGCGACGGAGAGCTTGCGAGCCTCAGATGCCCTTACTGCGGAGCTCCGATCAGAGCGATAGGTAAGAACAAGTTCTGCGAATACTGCGGAGGAGGACTTGCTAATCAGGAAATATCTGTTGAGAGAACCTGGAAGGTCAACAAGATATTGAAACTAAGATAGCTTTAGATCAAAACGATCTGACTATATAATTATTTAAGAAAGGATGAATCACTATGGGTTTAATTAAAGCAGCCATCGGTGCTGTCAGCGGAAAGCTTGCTGATGAATGGGCAGAATACTTCCGCTGTGACGGCATGGGGCAGACAACAATGTGTATTGCCGGAACTAATGTGAGCAACGTAAGAGGAGGAAGCAATAAGAAAGGTACCGAATCTTACATCTCAAACGGCTCTGTATTTGATGTTGCTATCAATCAGGCAGCTCTGCTCGTTGAGGACGGCAAGGTACATGACCTTGTTGTTGCAACAGATAATGATCTCGCAGGTCAGTACAGATATGATTCTACAACTGCACCTTCGCTTCTCGGCGGCGGTCTGAAGGATTTTATCCCTTCACTTAAGGATATCGGAGGACGTTTTGTAGCAGGCGGTATGGCTAAGCACACAATGCGTCTGGTTTACATCAACCTCAGACCTCTTGTTGGAAACAAGATCGGCTTTGGCAACGTGCCCTTCCGTGACGGTGAGATGAACCTCACTCTGAACGCTCAGGGACATGGAGAGTTCGAGCTCAAAATAGTTGACCCTGTAGCTTTCTATGAGAACAATATTCATGATATCAGCCAGCCGTTTGTAAGCGATTCAGGCGACGGTGCTACCTTCATGAGCCAGCTCAAGACAGATATGAAGCCTAAGTTCGGCAGATGTATCTCAGAGCTTTCAAAGAAGATGATCCCTTACGATCAGATCATTGCTTATGCTGATGAGCTCGCTGATATAATGAACGAGCAGCTCACCGATAAGTGGACTGACAAGGGTGTACAGCTCAAAAGCCTTTCAGTTGAACTCAATGTTGACGAGGAGAGCAAGAAGAAGATCAGCCAGTTCCAGGAGGCAGATGCTGCTATGCGTAACGGCAGACTCGGTGCTCTGGATGCAATGTCGATCAACAGAGCTCGTGAGACAGCAGCAGGCAACTCTGCAGGTGCTTTCACAGGCTTTATGGGAATGGGCTTTGCAGGCAACTCCTTCAATCAGAACGCCCAGCAGATGAGCAGCGGCTTCTACGGAAATCCCGGCGGAGCTCCCGGATACAACCCGAACGGCTACAATCCTAATGGAAATGCACCTCAGGGCGGCATGGGTGGAGCTTATCAGCAGACTCCTTATCAGCAGGCTCCCCAGCAGCAGGCACCTCAGCAGCAGGCTCCTGCAGCTGATCCTAATGCATGGACCTGCGAGTGCGGTAATCAGAACACAGGCAAGTTCTGCCAGAACTGCGGCAAGCCTATGCCGGCTCCCGCTCCGGCAGCTCCTGCAGCTGACGGCTGGACCTGCACCTGCGGTACAGTAAACCAGGGCAAATTCTGCCAGAACTGCGGTCAGCCCAAGCCTGCAGATGCACCTCTCTATAAGTGCGACAAGTGCGGCTGGGTTCCCGAGGATCCTCATAATCCTCCGAAGTTCTGCCCACAGTGCGGCGATATCTTCGACGAAAAGGACAAGCAGTAATATGCTTTTTATCCCCCTGTTTTGCAGGGGGATTTTTTTTGCATTTTTACTTGAAATACTGTTCAATTTGTGATATAATAGATTTGTATTTTTACAGTTTATCATTGAAAGGACAGATCAATTATGACAAACAGTTATGAAAGCCCCTTCTGCACACGTTATGCAAGCAAGGAAATGCAGTTTATTTTCTCTGCTGACAAGAAGTTCACCACATGGAGAAGGCTCTGGGTGGCTCTTGCAAGAGCTGAAATGAAGCTTGGTCTTGGTGTTACTCAGGAGCAGGTCGATGAGCTTGAAGCTCATATCGATGATATCGACTATGAAAAGGCAGCTGAATATGAAAAGAAATTCCGCCACGATGTAATGGCTCACGTTCATACTTATGGCGATGCCTGCCCGGGTGCTAAGGGTATTATCCACCTTGGTGCTACAAGCTGCTATGTAGGTGATAATACTGACGTTATTATTATGAGAGATGCTATGCAGGTAGTCAAGAGAAAGCTTGTTAAGGTAATTGACCAGCTTGCAAAATTCGCAGATAAGTACAAAGCTCTTCCCTGCCTTGCATATACACATTTACAGCCTGCTCAGCTGACTACTGTAGGAAAAAGAGCTACACTCTGGTGTAATGAGCTTCTTATGGACCTTGAAGATCTTGATTTCCAGCTTGGAAGGCTGAAGCTTTTAGGCTCTAAGGGTACTACAGGTACTCAGGCATCATTTATGGAGCTCTTCCACGGAGATACTGACAAGGTAAAGGAGCTAGAAAGACTCATCGCTGAGGAAATGGGCTTTGATGCTGTTGTTCCTGTTTCAGGTCAGACATATTCAAGGAAGGTCGATTTCGCAGTTTGTCAGGCTCTTGCAGGAATTGCTCAGTCTGCAATGAAGTTCGGAAATGATATCAGGCTTTTACAGAGCTTCAAGGAGATCGAAGAGCCTTTTGAGAAAACTCAGATCGGTTCTTCCGCTATGGCATATAAGCGTAACCCAATGAGAGACGAGCGTATCTGCTCACTGGCAAGATATGTAATGGTAGATGTGCTCAATCCTGCATTTACAGCAGGTACTCAGTGGTTTGAGAGAACTCTCGACGATTCAGCTAATAAACGTATCGCTGTTGCTGAGGCTTTTCTCGGAGTTGATGCAATACTTAACATTATGCTTAATGTTACTGACCCTGCTAACGGACTCGTAGTTTATGAAAAGATCATCCGCAAGCGTGTAATGGCTGAGCTGCCCTTTATGGCTACTGAAAACATCATAATGGACTGCTGTGAGAGAGGTGCAAGCCGCCAGGAGCTGCATGAGC
>ONLC01000063.1 GCA_900318545.1 uncultured Eubacteriales bacterium | reverse complement strand
TCACACCTTGCGGCG
This sequence comes from uncultured Eubacteriales bacterium, assembly GCA_900318545.1. Classification (GTDB taxonomy): domain Bacteria; phylum Bacillota; class Clostridia; order Oscillospirales; family Ruminococcaceae; genus Hominimerdicola. The sequence continues at coordinate 18,178 of ONLC01000063.1, read as the reverse complement.
GTGGCTTCATACTCCTCGGCAGGCTTTATTCTGCCGACCTCAAGAGCCTTTTCAAGCTGACCGAGCACTACGCTCTTATTAGTCTTGTTTGAGTGAAGCTCCAGACAGAAGGGGTCAAGACCTATGCCTGCAAGCCTTTTCTTTACAACATTGAGTGCTGCCATTTTTTCCGCAGCAAAGAGGACAGACTTGCCCTGATAGAGTGCATTTGCTATCATATTGGTGATAGTCTGCGACTTTCCTGTTCCCGGAGGGCCGTGAAGAACAAAGCTCTCGCCCTTTGAAGCCATGACCACAGCCGTCAGCTGTGAGGAGTCTGCTATCATCGGAACGGCAACGTCAGCCATTGAAACTGTGGTGTCGCAGTTTTCGGGAGTGACGGTCTGCTCCTGCGGTGTCCAGGTGATAGCGCCCTTTACAAGCGAGGACACTATCTTATTTTTTTCAAGCTCATCGGCACGGTTTCTTATATCGTTCCACATTACGAACTGACCGAAGGAGAACAGTCCGAGATACGCATAATCAAGAATGTTCCAGCGGCTCTTGTTCATTATAGCCTGTCTTATCGTATTGAAAACAAGGGCCGTGTCGGTGCCGTTTTCGTCATCTATCGGCAGAGGGTCAAGACCGTTTATCTCTATGCCGTGATCCTGCCTGAGGTATTCAAGCAGAGTGATATTTATCTGAGGGTCCTCCTGCCTTGTGCGGATAACGTAGCCATGATTTCTGATACTCTTGACAAGGTCTACAGGCACAAGGATAAGGGGAGCATATCTTGGCTTCTGGGAGACATCGGTCTCATACCATTTGAGAAAGCCCAGTGCTAAAAACAGTGTATTCGAGCCGTTTTCCTCTATCGCTGTCTTGGCGGCTCTGAAAATGCTTTTAAGGGTGCGTTCAAGCTCGGCCTTTGAAATGAAGGTGCGGATACGGCCGCTTTTGAGCTCCTCCTCGCTGATGCTTTTTACTGCTGTCATATCAAGGCTCGGCTCAAAGCCGTCCTCACGGCTTATGATAAGCTGCTGAGTCGGGCTCTCGCAGACGAGCAGGTCCTTCTCGTCCCAGACTATATCCTCTAATGCGTGAAGGTCGGAGGCGACAAGTCTGAGGGTGTTCTTTGTAGCCCTGAAATTCAGGAGTGAATTTCTCAGGCTGAAATCAAGAAGCTTTCTTTCCCACATTTTCTGCTTGGTCATTACACGCTCACCCGTTGCAGTTCCCAGCATTGCAGAGTCAATAGACGCAGGAGCGCCTGCACTCAGCTCATCGGACACAGTTACAAAGCCTGCTTCGCCCTCTGCCACAGACACTGAGCCTATAGCACTTGCCCTTGAACGCCTTACATCTACGCAGATATCAAAAACGTCATTTCCCGAGAAGTGGCTTTTTCCGTTCATAAGTGCGGTATCGAACTGCACTCCCCTGCCTGCGACCATATCGGTACACTCAACACACAGAAGCTCCTCTGCCTGATCTGCAAGACGCTTCTGTATCGCTGTGACATCATCGGTGACGCAGTCGGCAAAGCTTTGCTCTTCAAGCCATGCACCTGCAAAAACGTGACCCTTCATAAAGAACAGAAGCGGTGCAAGGCCTGCTGCTTCAAGGCAGGAGCAGTAAAGCACCGCAAGATCAAGGCAGGTACCCTTTTTCTCACTGAGAAGCACATCGGGAGTTTTTATTCTGATGTCTCCGCTCTCAAAGCTCACGGGCGGATTTACAAAGCCTATCTCAGCTGCCTTTATTGCTTCAAAAATGGCTGCTGCCTGCTGCTTTACGTTATTGTTATCCTGCATCTGATAGCCGAGAAACTCCGCACTGCCCGTCCACTGCTGCAAAAGCTGAGAGGCACTCTGCAAAAGTGCGGACACACTCTGAGCCCTTGAATTCACAAAGGCACAGACAGTTTCGGGCATACGTGAGGTGCCGTTCCAGATATCGGGAGGAAGAAGCCTTATCTCCTCCTGCTGACGGCAGAGGGCTTCCTCGCCCTGCCATACGCTTGCGAAGAGCTTGCCCTGAACAGTCTCGGTGAGCTCCATAAGCTTGGAAAGGTTAATGTTCAGCTTAATTGGTGTAACCCTGAGAGTCTCCCCTGCTCCGACCGAGCTAAGCTTTACAGTTACGTCCTCTGCAAAGGCAGGGTCAAAGTGGAGTCTGAGCTCTAAGTCTGTGAAGCTCTGATCGCTCTCATTCGTAACTGTCAGGTCTCTCACCAGAGGCACCTTGCTTACCGCCTGTGCAGCGCTGAAATTCTCGGCAAAAACCGCCTTGATATGCAGGATATCGTTCATAGTAATCTCCCCTATCTGTTATAGTCCGAAGCCGTTTGAAATGCGTGAGAGTATATCCCGAAGAGCCTCCTCCTCGTTTTCGCCCTCACAGATTATAGTCACCCTCTGACCCATTTTTGCACCTGCCAGAGGTACATTCATTATAGATTTTGCGTTCACGGTCTTGCCGTTGGCGCAAAGCTTTATATTGCAGTTCTCATAAGCCTTGCAGGCCTTGACAAGCTCGCCCGCAGGTCTGAAATGCAGACCCTCCTTGTTTACTACAGTTGCCTCGCCTGAAACCATTTTTATGCCTCTTTCTTTGTGATGATCGCAATTGCGCAGTTCATTCTGCCCCTGGCTACATCAAACTCGGGCTCGAAGCCTAAGTCTGTGAAAAACTCCTTGTAGGACTCATAGTCAAACTCACGCTTGAAATCCACTCCAATGAGGGAGAGCGCATCAACGGCTATGCTTGCCGAGGTGTTCTCTGAATTGATATAGGTCGGAATTATGACTTTTCCTCCCGTTCTGCACACACGCAGAAGCTCTTCTATTGCCTTTTCGGGCTCATCAAGCAGGTGGATAACGTTGCCTGCTATCACCTTGTCGAAGCGCTCGTCACGGCAGTTGATGTTCATTATATCTGCGTATCTGAACCTGATGTTATTCAGATTATCGCAGTTTTTCTGAGCCTCAACCAGCATACCCTTTGACATATCCGTAGCGACCAGAAGCTTACACCTCGGAGCAACGTATTTTGTTATTGCACCTGTTCCGCAGGCACATTCAAGAACGGTATCACCCTCATCTATCTCCTGTGCAACTCTCTTTCCGAGATTGGTATAGACATCTTTGTTGTAAATAGTTTCCGCAAGGTCGTAAAAGCCTGCAAATTTGTCCCAGATCATAATATCCTCTTTCTATGCTGAAAAATCAGCGTTTGTAGTTTTCTTCCTTTGTATTGAACGGCGCAAGCGGTATGCCTGCATCGTTATAGACATTTACCTCGCCGTAGTTTGTCCAGCAGTATGAAGCGTACTTCGGCTCCCTGACCTCTGCACTTGTGAGAACTACCTTTCCGCCCTCGATAACTGCATCGGCAGGCTTGAACTCTCCGTCCTCGCCTGCAAGCTCAAAGCCTGCTGCTTTCTCGCCCCTGAATTCAAGACCCTCTGCATTTTTAAGCGTGAGCACCGCCTTGTTATTTTCAAAGCTTACTCTCTCAAGCATAGCACCGTCAGCCTTGACGTTCATTCCATAGGCAAGCTTTTCAGCCTGTAAGCAAAGACGCTCTCCGACAGGCTTTTTGTCGGTCGGGTGGATATTGTCAAGCTCTCCGCAGTCGAGAATTACTGCCATGCCTGTGTTCTTTACAGTTCTGTAGGCTCTCATCTGTGCGGAGCGTATCTTCGCCCAGTGCTTATAGTCGGGATCGTGAGCATACTTGAACATCGGCAGCTGTGTCATTATAAAAGGCAGATCATCATCGCCCCAGTTTGTTCTCCACAGCTTTATAAGTGCCGTGAAAAGCTCATAATAGCTGTCGGGCTTGTGGTCATCTGATTCGCCCTGATAGTAAAGGAAGCCCCTCAATGTGTATGGGCATACCCTCATAAGCATAGTATCATAAAGGCCTGTCGGTCTGAACGGATTGAGCTCGCACATAGGCCCCGGCCAGAGGTTCTTTCCGCAGAGCTCCTGCACTCTGTCCCACGAGGCACCCGGCTCGTTTTTGTAGACCTCCTGCTCCTTTTCGTGCCATTTACGGTCGTACTCCTCGTAGTCACGGTACTCCTTGGTCTGCTGTTCAATAGACTTGCCTGCGACCTTTTCATCATATTCATCTATGTAGCTTCTTATACGGCTGTCTGCTTCGAGAGTGGCTCTGTCTACCCATGCGGAGGCAGAGGTACCTCCCCAGTTACAGCCGATAAGTCCGACTGTAACGCCAAGCTCCCTTGCAAGCTTTACCCCGAAATGAAAGCCTACTGCACTCCACGCACGGGAATCCTCGGGACCTGCCTGAGACCACGCCGAGTTTTCCTCATCGTGCCAAAACTTATCGTCCTTATATCCGTTTTTCTGAGTGTAGTAAAAGCGGACATTACACTCAGGGCTGAGGTCTTTTAGTATCTCCTGTCCGTCCTTGGCATTCTGAAGCTCCAGCTCCATATTTGACTGACCTCCGCAGAGCCACACCTCACCTACCGCAACACGGTAAAAGGTGACTGTGTCTGTGCCGTCCGTGACGGTCATTTCATAATCGCCTCCTGCACTCATAGGTGCGAGGGTAAGCTCCCACTTGCCGTCTTTGACCTTTGCACTTGCAGAGTTTGCGTTAATTGAAGCGGTAACGGTTCTTCCGTCCTCGCCCTTGCCCCAGACGGTGATGTTTTTATCTCTCTGAAGCACCATGTCATTGCTGAAAATACTTGCAGGCTTTAGCATAATTTGACCTCCTGACTAAAGTTTACGATAGAAAAGTATTATGTCTTCATATTCATTGTTTCGGTTTTTATATCCGCCCTCGACTGTGCCTATCTGCAAAAAGCCGAGCTTTTCGTAAAGGGCGACGGCGGCTCTGTTTGATGCAGCTACTGCATTGAACTGCAAAAGCTTAAAGCCCCTTTGCTTTGCGATAAAGAGGGAGTGCTCAACAAGCACTCTGCCCACACCCTTGCCCCTCACCTTTGAGGACACAGCATAGCTTGCATTTGCGATATGTCCGCACCTGCCGACATTGTTCGGGTGCAGGATATAAAGCCCTGCGACCTCACCCTTGTATTCTGCGGCACCCGTATAGGTCTGTGATGCAAAGAAGCGTACCGCTTCTTCCTCCGTCATCGGGCTCTCCTGAGGAAAGGCATTGCCTGCCTCAACAGTTTCGTTCCAGATCTCTGTCAGACGAGGAATATCCCCGGGCTCATAGGGGCGGACCGAGATGTTTTTATACTTTTTCATTGTTTCCTCCAATGCTTGTTTTTGGGGCAGAACACATCTATCTTGCCTCATCATCAACTGAAAAACAGCGGGAGCAAGGCTATTCTCCCGAACAATTTACGGCGTGAATTGCCCGTCCGGCAGGACTATTCGATAAAGGATCTCATTCCGTGCTCTCTTCTCCACTCAAGGAAGTCATCATAAGTGCCCATTCTGTCGATACAGCCGTCAGGGGTGATCTCGATGATGCGGTTAGCAACGGTCTGCACTATTTCGTGGTCGTGAGATGCGAAAATTACCACGCCCTTGAAGTCAAGCATTGCATTATTGACCGCAGTGATAGACTCGAGGTCAAGGTGGTTGGTCGGTCTGTCAAGCATGATAACGTTCGAGCCGAAAAGCATCATTCGGGAGAACATACACCTTACCTTTTCTCCTCCCGAGAGCACCTCTACGGGCTTGTATATCTCATCGCCCGAGAAAAGCATTTTTCCGAGAAATCCCCTGAGATAGGTGTCTGTGACCTCTGAACGGGAATAGGGTCTTATCCAGTCAACTATGGATTCTGTATGACCGTTAAAATACTTTGAGTTGTCCACAGGGAAATATGAGCGTGAGGTAGAAACTCCCCACTTGATCGTGCCTTCATCGGGCTCTTCCTCTTCGGCAAGTATCTTGAAAAGAGCCGTTACTGCCTGCTCATTCTCGGAGATAAAGGCTACCTTGTCAGTTCTTGAAAGAGTGAAGGACACATTATTGAGAAGCTTTTCTCCGTCAACCGTCTTGGATATGCCGTTTACTTTCAGTATATCCTTGCCGAGGTCTCTGTCCATTGTAAACTGCACAAAGGGATATTTTCTCGATGATGCAGGTATTTCCTCTAAGCTTATCTTATCAAGGAGCTTTCTTCTCGCTGTTGCCTGACGTGACTTTGACTTGTTTGCCGAGAAGCGGTTTATAAACTCCTGCAGCTCCTTTATTTTGTCCTCGTTTTTCTTCTGCTGGTTTTTCATAAGCCTCTGCATAAGCTGTGAGGACTCGTACCAGAACTCATAGTTGCCGACATACATCTTGATCTTGGTGTAGTCTATATCGACAATGTGGGTGCAGACATTGTTAAGGAAATGTCTGTCATGGGATACGACAAGGACAGTTCCGAAGTAGTCTGCGAGGAAATCCTCCAGCCAGCGGATAGCGTCAATATCGAGGTGGTTGGTAGGCTCGTCGAGCATGATTATATCGGGGTTTCCGAAGAGAGCCTGTGCTAAAAGCACCTTGACCTTCTCATTACCAGAAAGGGCGGACATCTGCGAATAGAGAATATCCTCGGGCAGACCTAAGCCCTGCAGAAGCTTTGATGCATCACTCTCAGCCTCCCAGCCGTTGAGCTCAGCAAACTCGCTTTCAAGCTCGCCTGCACGGTCGCCGTCCTCCTCGGTGAAGTCCTCCTTTGCATAGAGAGCGTCCTTCTCCTGCATGATGTCATAAAGTCTTTTGTTGCCCATAATGACTGTATCAAGGACATTGTACTCATCAAATGCGAAGTGATCCTGTCTGAGCACCGAGAGCCTGTCCTCCTTTGAGATAGCGACCTCTCCTGTGGTAGGCTCGATCTCGCCGTTGAGAATTTTCAGGAAGGTAGACTTTCCTGCTCCGTTTGCACCGATTATGCCGTAGCAGTTGCCGTTTGTGAATTTGAGGTCAACGTCCTTGAAAAGAAGCTGTCCCCCGAACGATAGACTTACATTACTTACTGTTATCATTTTACTTTCTCCTTACATTAAATACATACACATTCATTATATCATATCTTTCCTGATTTGTCTATAAAAATCAGGAAATTTTCTTGTGTTTCGGATAGAATAAAATGCTTTACTTTCGCAGGCTGTTATGGTATAATAATAAAAAACTTCGGAGGTAGCTATGAGCAAATATATCATGTCACTCGACCAGGGTACAACTTCGTCAAGGGCTGTCATTTTTGACCATGAGGGCAAAAAGGTCGCCGCTGTGAACAAGGAGTTTCCGCAGATATTCCCTGAGGGGGCATTCGTTGAGCATGACCCTATGGATATACTGAACAGCCAGCTCGACTCGGTAAGGGCTGTACTTGAACAGACAGGCATATCGCCTTCCGATATTGCGGCTCTCGGTATCACTAACCAGCGTGAAACTACTATCATCTGGGACAAGGCAACGGGAAAGCCCGTCTACAATGCGATAGTATGGCAGTGCCGCAGAACTGCCGATATCTGTGCAAGACTTGAAGATCAGGGGCTCGGGAAGTTCTTCAAGGACAAGACAGGCCTGCTTATCGACCCGTACTTCTCGGCAACTAAGATAAAATGGATACTCGACAACGTTGAAGGCGTGCGTGAGAGAGCCCAAAAGGGTGAGCTCCTTTTCGGAACAGTGGACTGCTGGCTGATATGGAATCTCACAGGAGGAAAGGTTCACGCTACAGACTGCTCAAACGCTTCAAGGACCATGCTTTTCAATATCCACACTATGAGCTGGGACAAGGAGATACTGGGGCTTCTTGGTATTCCCGAGAGCCTGCTCCCCGAGGTACGTGAGTGCTCGGGAGATTTCGGCGTGTGCGATGAGAGCATTTTCGGAGCTGCCATACCTATAAGAGGCTGTGCAGGAGATCAGCAGGCAGCACTGTTCGGTCAATGCTGCTTCCACGAGGGCGACGTTAAAAACACCTACGGCACAGGCGGATTTCTCCTTATGAATACAGCAGACAAGCCCGTTGAGAGCCGAAGCGGTCTGCTCACTACCGTTGCGTGGAGCATAAACGGTCAGGTGAGCTATGCACTGGAGGGCTCGGTATTTGTATCGGGAGCTGTTGTAAAGTGGCTGAGAGATCAGCTTGGCATTATCAGCTCAGCCGAGGAGACAGAAGCTGCCGCACGCTCTGTCCCCGATAACGGCGGAGTGTACTTTGTGCCTGCGTTCGTCGGGCTTGGTACTCCTTACTGGGTGCCCGATGCAAGAGGCACTATAACAGGTCTTACCAGAGGAACAGGAAGGGCTCACATCATAAGGGCAGCGCTCGAAGCTATCGCCTATCAGACTGCCGATGTGCTCGACGCTATGGAGCAGGACACAGGAAAGCTGGGCGTTATCAAGGTTGACGGCGGAGCCGCACAGAATGACTTCCTTATGGAATTTCAGGCTGATATACTCGCAAGGTCAGTGATAAGGCCCTCGAATGTTGAGTCAACGGCGCTGGGTGCTGCCTTCCTTGCAGGACTTGGCTGCGGCTTCTGGGGCAGCACAGAGGAGCTTTCAGGTCTTTGCGAGAATCAGCCCCTCAATGACTGAGGACAAGAGGACAGAGCTTCTGAGCGGCTGGTCAAGAGCGATAAATGCTACAGTCAAGGGCTATGCAAGATAGATATGAAAAACCGCAGACGAGTTCGCCTGCGGTTTGTTTTTATATGGTCTTGAAAAAGGCTTCTATGTCTTCCTTCGAGGCAGTAACGCTGCCCTGTATCATCTGATCCGAGCCGCCGCCCTTTCCGCCGAGAGCCTGATTAATCTCCTTCGACTTTGCCCTCAGAGCCACACTATTTGAAGCTATGATATAGCTGAAGCCCTGTGCCTCTTCCCCGAAAACGCCTGCTGCACCGTCGGTCAGAAGGACTGCCTTGTTTGCTATCTCACGCATAGCATCACGGCCTATGCCCTTTGTGAACACACAGAAGCTTCCTCTGCCGTCATTGGAAAGGCTGTCTATAATATCCTGTGCTTTCTGCCTTTCAATGTCTGCGATCTGTCTTTTAAGCTCGTTATTCTCGGCAAGGAGCTTTTCAACGAACTGATATACCTTCTCGGGCTTTGAGGACAGAAGCTTTGAAAGCGCCGAAACTGTGTCCTGCTTTTGTTTTAAGAGCTCAAATGCGTCAAGTCCGCAGAGAATATGCACTCTTGTTCCGCCCTTATAGCTCTCGGAGGAAAGCACCTTGATAATGCCTATCTGACCTGTCGAACCAACGTGCGGAGCACAGCAGGCGCAGACATCAACGTCCTCGATAGTAACTATCCTCACGTTTTCCGTCATTTCAAGCTTGCTTCTGTATTCCATTCCCGAGAGAGACTCACTGTCGGGGTAGGTTATGGTTATGGGAAGGTCTTTTGCTATCGCTTCGTTAGCCTTGATCTCGCACTCTGCGAGGTCTTCATCGGAGATAACACCGTTTAAGTCGAGCGTAACCTCAGAGGTGCCAAGGTGAAAGCCCACATTCTCATAGCCGAGCTTTGCGTGGATAAACCCCATGATAAGGTGCTCTCCCGAGTGGTTCTGCATACGTCTTATCCTGACATTATAGTTTACAGAGCCGTGTACCTCAGCTCCGACTTCAAGTGCCGACTTGCACTTGTGAATGACCTCGCCGTTTTTCTCGTAGGTGTCAAGGACCTCCGTATCACCGAGCCTGCCGACATCGCCTGCCTGTCCACCTCCCTCGGGAAAGAAGGCTGTGCGGTCAAGGACAATTTCCCAGCCCTTTTTTATCTCCGTGCAGGAAATGACCTTTGCATCAAAATCCATAAGCATACCGTTATCAAATAGTTTTTCTGTCATTTTTATACCTCCGTAAGATATTGTCATTACAAGTTTATCACTTTTTTCAGATTTCGTCAAGGCTTCCCTGCCATTGAGGCAGAAAAGTCAATTATCAAAAGTCTTTTAAGCCCACTTAACACAGGTTTAACCTTTCAGTACTGTTCAAATTAACATTGACCTGCTATAATGATAGTATCAGGAGTGTGATAATATGCTGATATACATCGTTGAAGATGATGATAATATCCGTGAGCTTGAAGCATTTGCAATGAAAAACAGCGGTTATGATACTGAATGCTTTGCAAGCTCAAAAGAGTTCTATAAAGCGATAATAAAAGCTGTTCCGGATCTCATATTGCTTGACATTATGCTGCCGGGGGACGACGGGCTTGCGATACTTAAAAAGCTGCGTGATGACCCCGCTGCAGAAAAAATACCTGTCATAATCATTTCAGCAAAGACGACAGAGCTTGACCGTGTGAAGGGGCTTGACCTCGGGGCTGACGATTATTTGTGTAAGCCGTTTGGTGTTATGGAGCTTGTCAGCCGTGTGAAGGCAAGGCTGAGAGGGAAAAATCAGAGCAATGAATACCGATATGCCGAGATACTGCTCAATGAGGATACCCGAAAGGTGTTCATATCGGGCAGACAGACAGAGCTTACCTATAAGGAATTTGAGCTGCTCAAAACACTTATAAAAAGCCCCGGAAAGGCTCTCACCCGTGACTATCTCATTGATACGATATGGGGACAGGAAAGCACAGGGCGCAGCCTTGATGTGCATATCCGTACTCTGAGAGGCAAGCTGGGAGAATACGGCAAATACATTAAGACTGTCAGAAATGTAGGCTACAAGCTGGATAAGGACGAGTGATATGGAAAGAAAAATCAATCTTCACCTGTTCTATATGGGCGTTGTAACAGCGATAATAGGTATACTTATCACGACCGTTTCCTATTATCATTTCTTCCGTAAGGAGATCGAGGAAAATCTTGCACATGAATGTCATCTGGTGGCACAGTGCTATGACAGCGGTGATCCGATCACCGAGCTTGACCGCTTCACAGGTGAAGATTTCCGTATAACACTTATCGAAAAGGACGGCACCGTTTTGTTTGAGAGCAGCGGCGATCCACAGGAAATGCCAAATCACCTTGACCGCCCTGAGATCAAGTCTGCTATCGAAAACGGCACGGGCACAGACACACGTTTCTCTGACACCATAGGCACAGAGGATTATTACTATGCTCTGCGCCTTAGTGACGGAAATATACTGAGAGTGTCCATTCAGGCAGATTCTATCTTCTCACTGTTTGAGCGTTCACTCGTCATAATCCTGATAATCGTGTTAGGTATCGTTGTTGTTTCACTGCTTGTGTCTGTGAAGCTGACAAACAATCTGATAGCGCCTTTTCGCAAAATACCTGAGCTTATCAGGACAAATGCTCCGCCCGAAGAAAGCGGTTTATACCCCGAAGTCATTCCGCTTGTGGAGGAGATACGCAATGCCAGAAATGCTCAGAGCGAAATGCGGCAGGAGTTTACGGCAAATGTTTCTCACGAGCTGAAAACACCGCTGACCTCTATTTCGGGCTATGCAGAGCTGATCGAATCGGGAATGGCAAAGGGCGAGGACAGTGTGAAGTTTGCAGGAAAGATCAGAAAAGAGTCTGACCGTATGCTTGCGCTCATCGGTGATATACTGCGTCTTTCCGAGCTTGACAGCATCGGTGATACTCCCCTTGATGATGAAGTAGACCTGAAAGCCGTTGCCGAGGACTGCAAAGAACGTCTGTTACAGCAGGCAGAAAAGCGTGGTATCAGAATGATAGTCAGCGGAGAAGGTTCTGTCATACAAGGCAGCAGGACGGAGATCACCGAGCTTGTCTACAACCTTGTGGACAATGCGATAAAGTATAACCGTGAAAACGGCAATATAGAAATAAAGATTGCTGATAAAAAGCTGACCGTGACCGACACGGGGCTCGGCATACCTCAGGAGAGTATCCCCCGTATATTCGAGCGATTTTACCGCATCGACAAGAGCCGCAGCCGTGCAAAGGGCGGCACAGGGCTTGGGCTTTCAATAGTCAAGCATATCGCAGAGCATCACGGCGCTAAGATAGATGTGGAAAGCACAGTCGGTGTCGGAACAAGCATAATAGTTTCATTCAGATAGGAGATTAAAATGAACATCTATTCGATATGTACCCTTTGCGGAGGACTTGCCTTCTTCCTGTTCGGTATGCACGTTATGTCACAGAGCTTGGAGAAGATCGCAGGCGGCAAGCTGGAAGCGACGCTCAAAAAAATGACGTCCAATCCATTCAAGAGCCTTGCCCTCGGTGCAGGCATCACCATTGCTGTTCAGTCCTCGTCAGCTATGACGGTAATGCTCGTCGGACTTGTCAATTCGGGCATTATGCAGCTTGAACAGACGGTCGGCGTTATCATGGGTTCAAACATAGGCACAACGCTTACAGCGTGGCTGCTCAGTACAGCCGGTATCAAGAGCGATAATGTGCTGATCTCAATGCTCAAGCCCGAAAACTTTGCCCCGATAATCGCTCTGATCGGCATCATCATGATAATGATGAGCAAAAAGAAGAAACGTCAGGACATCGGCACGATCATGGTGGGCTTTGCGGTGCTGATGTTTGGAATGGAGCTGATGAAGGACGCTGTATCCCCCCTTGCAGAAATGGAAGGCTTCAGCAAGCTTCTTGTGGCATTCAAAAATCCGCTTCTCAGCGTTCTGTTCGGCGCTGTATTCACAGGTGTGATACAGTCCTCAGCTGCATCTGTGGGCATCTTGCAGGCACTTTCCCTGACAGGCACGATCTCCTACAGAATGGCTATCCCGATCATCATGGGACAGAATATCGGTACCTGCGTGACGGCATTGCTTTCATCTATCGGTGTCAACAAGAATGCCAAGCGTGTGACCGTGGTGCATATGTCATTCAATATTATTGGTACGGTGGTTTGCCTTGCCGGATTCTACGGACTTGATGCACTGATTAATTTCAGCTTTGTGGACAAGTCTATCGGTGCAGTGGAAATTGCCGCAGTACACTCCATTTTCAATATCGTCACTACGCTGATACTGCTGCCGTTCTCGGGTCAGCTTGTAAAGCTTGCTAAAAAGCTGATACACGATTCCAAGGAAGCCGAGACTTCCGTTCTGCTTGACAAGCGCCTTATCGCTACGCCGCCTCTCGCTGTTTCGCAGTGCAGGGAAAAGACGGTTGAAATGGCACAGGGGGCAAAGAAAGCACTTCATGAAGCACTCAGGGCAATGTTTGATTATTCGGACAAGGCTGTGCTGAGCGTGGAGGAAAAGGAGCAGCTTCTTGATGAAATGGAGGATCAGCTTTCCACGTTTCTGCTGGAATTATCTGCTGTCAGCCTGACGGACGAGGACAGCCGCACTGTCACCGAGCTTCTGCATACGATCAGCGACTTTGAGCGAATAAGCGACCACGCAATGAATATGATCGAGATAACTCAGGAAATGGAACAAAACAGCAGGAGCTTTTCAGACAGTGCAAAGAACGATTTCTCCACACTTTTTGCCGCACTAACAGAAATCACCGAGCTTACTGTCAAAGCGTTTGAAAATAATGATACCGAGCTTGCAATGAATGTTGAACCACTGGAGGAAGTGATAGACGATCTCACCTCTGAGATCAGGGATAAGCATATCGACAGACTTCGCAAAGGTGAATGCAGCCCTGAACTGGGCGTTTACTTGTCCGACCTGCTGATAAACTGCGAGAGAGTTTCCGACCATTGCTCCAATATCGCAGTGTCAATTATCCAGATCGCAAAGTCCAGTATGAGAAGCCATGTCTATCTCAACGAACTGAAAGCACAGCGTTCCGAGCAATTTATCGGTGCTTACAATTCGTATTGTGAAAAATACAGACTTTATGCCTAAATACAGCATACTTCCGTGACCTGAAGATGTTTGGAAACTGCCTGTTCCACAAAAAAGGAAAAATGATCGATGGTATAATTGGCAGTGTAAGCAATGTGCGGGATCGCTCCTGCAAATCGGGATTTATCGCATCAGCCGAATACGATCATACACGAATTTGAGAAGATATAACATAAGTCGTATTCAAAACTATACCCGGCAAAGATGCATAATAACTATTACACAAAAAACGCTGACAGACTTCTGCCAGCGTTTTCATTTACGATTTTATGCGTTTATCTTAGTTATTTCAGATACTCGTTATAGAATGCTTCAAGCTTATCAAACGGAATGACCTTACCCTCTCCGCCGTCATAGAGGTCGGTATGTGAAGCGCCTTCGATCACAAGAAGCTGTTTATTGTCGGTGTACTTGTTTCCGTTTATCATATTCTCATAAGCATCTTTTCCGAAGTAGAAAGAATGTGCCTTGTCACCATGCATTACCATTACTGCCGAGCGTATCTCATTGCTGTACTTTAGGATAGGCATATTGATGAACGACATACAGCCGATCTTGTTCCAGCCGCCGTTGGAATTGAGAGAACGAGGGTGATAACCTCTTTCAGTCTTGTAGTAAGAATGGTAATCTTTTACGAAATACGGTGCGTCTTCGGGCAGAGGGTCGATAACTCCGCCGCCAAGCTCGTACTCGCCCGACTTGTAATCCTTTATACGCTGGGCATTCAGTGCCTGCTTCATAGCAAAACGCTTTTCCTCGCTGTCATCTGCGTCGAAATAGCCCTTTGCGTTCACTCTGGTCATATCATACATAGTGGAAGCTACAGTCGCCTTTATACGGGTATCGAGGGTTGCAGTATTGAGAGCCATACCGCCCCAGCCGCAGATACCGAGTATACCGATACGTTCGGGGTCAACATTATCCTGAACAGAGAGAAAGTCAACAGCCGCCATAAAGTCCTCCGTGTTGATGTCGGGGGAAGCCATATATCTCGGCTGACCGCCGCTTTCGCCTGTGAATGAGGGGTCAAAAGCTATGGTGAGGAAACCACGCTCTGCAAGCGTTTGTGCGTAAAGACCCGAGCACTGCTCCTTGACCGCACCGAAGGGTCCGCACACAGCGATAGCAGCGAGCTTTCCGCCTGCGTTCTTAGGTGTGTACATATCGGCAGCGAGTGTGATGCCATAGCGGTTGTGGAAAGTCACTTTCTTATGATCGACCTTGTCGGATTTCGGGAAGGTCTTGTCCCATTCAGAAGTCATGTTAAGCATTTCGTCTTTCATATTACGACACCTCCGTTTTTTTGTAATTACAGTATAACACATCTTTTCAAGTATGTAAAATACCTATATGTTATAGCTCGTTATTCTTATAACGAATAGCAAGATCAGATATAATTGTATTATCAGTGTGATAAGCTTTCACACCTACGGGAAGAATGGAAATGCGTTTTAAGAAACCTGCTCTTCTGATCGTGCTTATCGGCGGTTGACTTATCAGCGGTGGTGATGTATAATTATTGATAAAAGCAGGCATTTCATAAAGGAGGATCAAAAGCAAAATGATGTTCAAAAAATACCATGAGAAATTGCTTCAGCAATTGTCCGTTGATTATAACTGTTCACCTTATGATTTTCAGGATAGTGAGAATACTATCACTATCTCATCACTCAATGAAGGAAGAAGGAGCTACAGCCCGGGCATACCCTTTCTGCAAATGGCAACAGCAGGAATGAATACGGTTATTATGGCGGATAAATGCCTGCATGAATTTCTGAACAGCTTTGTAAAAGATATAGAGGGGCATCATCTGTTTGAGCTTGACAGCCTTCTGAAATTAAATGCAGAATTGAAGCGGTATGGCTATCAGATGAATCCG
The DNA here is from genome assembly GCA_900318545.1 of uncultured Eubacteriales bacterium. Lineage (GTDB taxonomy): Bacteria > Bacillota > Clostridia > Oscillospirales > Ruminococcaceae > Hominimerdicola. The sequence continues at coordinate 2,569 of ONLC01000063.1, read as the reverse complement.
ACACATCATATGTTTCTGCCGTGTCAAAATATCAAAATTGATGAATGCTGTCAGATCAAGTGGCTTTATGACGGTGACATAGAGCAATTCTACGGTGACAGACGATTTCCAAATGCAATATCTTTTCCTACGCCCTGTCCTGTACGACCGGATAGAATTATTGCCATTGCTCTTGATGGAGACATCATAATGGGTATGGCAGGCTGCTCGGAAGATGCGCCCCATTGGCAGCAGATCGGAATTGATGTTTTGCCTCAATACCGTTCAAGAGGGATAGCTTCCTGCCTTGTGAATGCATTGAAAAACAAGATAATTGAAATGGGGGATATTCCGTTCTACGGCACTGCTGCTGCAAACATTCAGTCTCAGAATATTGCGATCAAATGCGGATTTAAGCCTGCGTGGGTGGAAACTGAAGCTGTGAAGATCGAATAACATACCTGACATATACGGATTTATAGCATAAATATGAACAAAAAGGAGCCACGGTTCAATGACCGAGGCTCTTTTGCGATTATTCATCTATGTATGTTGTTTCAAGCTTCAAAATAAGCCTGCCGGTTTTCTTTCAACAGAAAGTCTGTAATGCTGACTATCTCTAATACTAAGAGTCCACAGAACATTCCTGTGGACTTTGCTTGTATGTGTCGGAATATACAAATTGAGCTTTGCAGCATTGTACTATTTATATAAAACGTCTGCTGTTTCAGTGCTTTGTCATTGACAAATGCTGCTGCGAATGTTATAATGTTAATATGCTTTATGCGCTTAACTATTTGTATTATTTGCAGCAAAATGCAAACAGAAAAGTATTTTTTTGTTGCACATTGCCATTTTCGTGACTGCGTTCGTATATAGTAATGAAAGTATTCAGCGTCACAAGCGCAGCTTAAAACACCTTGGGAGGTAATAGTATGACAAATTCTGATTTTAACAAGTTTCTTGAAACTTTGACAGAGGAACAAAAAGCAGCAGTGCTTGCCTGCAAGACCGAGGACGAACTCGAAAAGGTGATAGATGACTATGACATAGAGCTGACAGATGAGATGCTGGCTGATGTTGCAGGAGGAAAGGGCTTCTTCCAGGCGGTTATAGCATCGGTGATGGTATTCACAACAACAGGTGCTGTTGTTTCAGGTGCTATGGGGGAGAACCTTACCACAGATACGGCTATCACGGCTTCGGCGCTTGACGGTGATGATATAGTCGATATCGAGAAAAAGGCAGGAAACCTTGCCGTTGACAAGGTAATGGATCTGTTTGGAGAAAAAGTGCCTGTTGTGGGTGCTATACTCAAGGGACCTCTCACAAGTCTTCTGAAGGACGCTCTCGGACTTAATGATGAGGAAACTCCCGCACCTTCTATCAGCGACCTGAGCGATCAGATAAGCGACCTTTCCAAGCAGATGACCACGATGGAGAAAGATCTCAAAGACCATATGGAGAAGCAGACCCTTCAGCTTATCAATGAGATCAACAATCAGCAGACCCTTGCTGCCTACAAGGAGGGCATAAATGCTCTTAGTGTGGGCGGAAACTCAAAGCTCAGGGAGCTTGCTGAGCTGAACAGCAGCATTGCTGATTATAACGATGATGAAAAGCTCTTCATTATTGCAAATGTTATCGGGAACAGCTCGGACTGGGATACAAAGGGCAATACGGTTTATTATCTTAAAGAAGTCGGCGGATATATGATGGGCAAGAACTACTTCTCCGAGAAGGACTTCTATACCGCACTGTGCGACAGCGGCGTTCTGCAGCAGGACTATCTGTTCTATGATGAGGTTCAGTCGGCAGCAGTACCTTACATCAACTATATGATGAAGGACTACCTTGCAGCATACACTATCACCTGTCAGTCACTGCAGGCACAGAAGACTATAATTGATGCTATCGACCACAATGATAAGGAAGCCTTCAACCCCGACAACCTCAGACCGAGCCTGAAAAAAATCTTCGATGCGTTCTCCTCTGCTCCTACCAAGATAAACTCTACTATCAATGAGCTTACCGATATCCTCATCATTGTGGTCCGCTATTTCGGTGGTGTGAAGTTGGGAACATCTGGACTGATTGTTGCTTACCGCCTGGCTGCTGCTGAAGCGATTGCCGCTGCTGAAATCGTTGAGAAAACAGTGGATCAGGAGATTTCTTTCTTTTTTGAATATCCTTTCATGAATGATGTGATGCGTATTGTGAAAGAGGAGGAACCACAGATTGTCTCCCAAACCTTTGATAATGACTGCGCCATGACGCTACGCATCCGCAAAGACGCGATGCCCCGTTTGAAAGCCCGGCTTGAGAAAGTGTCTTCTGTCAAGTTTGACCAGTGAACAACGCCAGTTCTCTACACAACTCGCATATCCTATAAACGTGTACCTTGCGCATCATCAAAAGCGCAGGGTGCACGTTTTTTTATGCGCAAGGTGCGTGATTATACTAGCGCAGGGTGCGCACGTAGAGGCGAACAAGATTGTGTTTTTCCTGCCATCACGGAGCGAAATAAAACAGAAACAAAAGAGAAGAAAAGAGTTCTATTAGATAAAGAAAAGTTGCTTTTTTTTGCTTG